>JBBQFO010000011.1:0-45039 GCA_038322035.1 Candidatus Obscuribacterales bacterium | reverse complement strand
AGTTTATCAGCTGCTTCTGAGCCGTCCGCAACCTGCTCGACCAGACACTGATGTTCTACTTTGAGCCAAGCGGTGATCTTTTCACTGAGCTCTAAATCGTCTTCAGCTAGAAGAATCTTTGCCATAGGATCCTCGGATAGTGCATACAGAAAGCTGTCCGACTTTGCGCGTTGGACAACCTTTTTGTGCCCCGCATGGCACTGTAGCAAACTTTTGAGGCGAAGGATACGCTACTTTGGGCGCGTTTTGGTGTTGGCACTCTTGAGCATATTTCGACAGTGTTCGTTTTCGGGCTCGAGTTCTAGCACGTGCGCAAAGTCTGACATCGCTTGCGAAAATTTAGAATCTTTGTAGAAACTATCTCCTCGCAGTCGATAGGCTTCGATGCTGTCTGGACTTAGCTTTATCACTTTTGTTAATTCGACCCGCTCGTGCACTCGATCTCCGATGTCGCGGTAGCACTGCGCACAGGCTAATTCTGTTGCTGGAATATCGTCTTTCTCTTTTGCTTTTGCAAGAAATTTTTGGAAATCTGCAATCGCTGCTTTGTTATTTCCACTGCGCCGATATACTAGCGCTCGCGCTCTGTATACGGGATTGCGTTCGGGAGCCAGTGCGATCACTTTATCGAGATCTTGAATTGCTAGTTTGAAATTATTCTTGCCACCATATGAACAGCCGCGCCGATAAATTATATCTAGAGTGCGGTGTTGGTCAGGTTTTAGTTTCAACGCGGTATCGCATTCGGTGACTGACTGATCGAACTTTTGTAGCATGAACAACGCATCCGCCAGTTTCAAGTGCGGTTCGCTAGCAGTTGGATTCAGTTTAATAGCAGCTTGCAGGTAGGCCACGGCGCGTTCAGGGTCGCCGTCTAGCATGATCCTTCGCGCTTCCCTTGTCAGCTGATGGCTCTTATCCCCATCGTTGTTCGACCAAGCAGGTGCGGATTGTGTCATAAGCATGAGCAGGAAGATTAGAAGTATGTTTTCGCGCGTGAGAAAGATTTTGAATTCCTCAGATGTTCAGGTTCAGTTCAGGAGACGTCTGAATAATGTGTTCAACCTGAGATGCGAGTTACCACTCAATCGATGAGCCCCACCCTGATTCTAATATTTCTGGAGAACTAATACGATGGTAGAGCAATTAACGAGAGTTGAGCCGAAAATCGATCAAGCTAGCAGGGCCGATGGCAAACATGCAGAGCGTCTGGCCGGTGACTCACTTACTAATCCTTACATACAAGCAGATACGATCCGCAGATTAACGGGCGAGAGGTCGACTGCTCAGCGTACCGTGGATACACAATTCGGCGGGTTGCAAATCACTGACAACAAGAGCGAGGGCAAACCCGGAGCCGGCGCCGAACGCACCGGAGGCATCGCTCCCCCAGCTGCCCCTGGAGAACGCGTCGTGAAAGGAGATAAAGGACAGGTTGTTCACTTCGATGGCGCCAACAGAATCAACGAAATCGACTATCCAAACGGAATGAAGGTCAAACTCCAACGAGATACTTCGGGCGATATTACCCGTGCTGACATTTCCGGCGCCGGAGCTGGACTGGACGGCTCGGTAGTCAAAAAGGGCGACCAGTACGAGCGATTCGATACCAAGGGAAAGGCGACAGGTCAAATTGTTACCAAAGTCGAGATTAACAATGATGGAAGCGCAGTCGTTAGCGGTAAGCAATTCGGGTTCAGCGGCAAGCAGATTGTCGCTACTGATGGAAAAGTTACCACCAAACTCGATGGTTAACTAAACCCTGGTCTAAGATTCATTGTTTTATAGTTGACGGCTTTTCACAATGACCGCCATGGCTGTATTATTTAGCTGATGGGCTTCCAAATAGGGTTAATTCCTTGAAATTAGCCGCTGGAACGGATGCAAGTAAGTGGATCAGCTTAGGGTGGATAAATGAAGTTACCTGACAGGTGGATAAAATTCGGTTCCAGCCCTGAACAGTACGACATGGGCGTTGATGAAGCCGTTCTGCACAACGTAACTATCAGTTCAACTATTCGATTTGCGTCTGACGAAGAACCTTCTGGCTATGGGTCTTTGACTACTACTCTACCTATAGAGAAATATTTGGACAAGCGAGTGCGGATGACAGCTTTTGTGAAAACTGAGCACGCTGATTGGGCAGGTTTGTGGATGCGCGTGGACGGTCCAAATCCAGACCAACCGCTGGGCTTTGACAATATGTCGACTCGCCAAATTAAAAACACGACCGAATGGAAGCGATATGAAGTCGTTCTCGACGTACCGGGCAATGCAAAGGAAATCACCTATGGTGCCTTGCTGACTGGCAAGGGACAGGTATGGTTTGCAGAGTTCAACTTTGAAGAAGTCGGAAACGATGTTGCAAGCACAGTAAAGAAAAGTCGGAAGGCGACAGCGCGCACTTAGGCTCGTGGCAATGGTTCGCGTTCAAGGATTAGGCGGCTTGGCTTGTTGATTCATCTTCGGATGGAACTTCTTCAGCAGCTTCGCAGCACTTCGCCATGTCGATACCAAATGAGAACGCTCGGATGATTTCCAGCGTTTTAATAATTGAACTGTATTCGGTATTGTTCATGCACTAATCCTCGCCGTCGCCCTCGATGACCTGAAGATACTCTTGAGAGTGTGAGGATGTTGTGACCGATCGGGTTAAAAGTTCAAAGACCACTCTTCTTCTCACTAGATAGTGGAAATTGCGCTCTCATTGATTCAACAATTTCCTCGGGAGTTTCGTCAGTTTTTTGTGGGGGGTGAGAATTTGGTGCAGGTGCATCCTTCTTTCCGAACCGACTGAGCATCATTATTACAATCAAGACCATGACCAGGTAGTACTTTTGTTGGCTGAACATGGCATAGCCGATTTTGATCCCGTGATATGGGACATTTAGCTGATCGGCGACGATCATAGATGTATCCCAAAGGGCATTATTGAGCGGTGGTACGAACCACAACAGTCCGAAAACAATCCAAATACCGTAGCGACCAAATTGATCCATCGCCGTGCGCATTGGTCGAGGCAAGAATGGTTCGATCACTCCGTAGCCGTCCAATGGAGGAATCGGCAGCGAATTGAGGAAAAAGGCGACGATTTGCAAAAGCACCAGCAGTGCAAGTGCTGGATACAACCAGGCAAGCTCGTCTGAAAAATGAACGTGCAGCATAAATGGAAGTGCATAAACGAAGATCATTATGGCGCTGCCCAGCGGTCCCGCTGCAGAAACGGCCGAATGCCAGAACTTGTTCCGCAGTGCGTTTCTATTGATGTAGACTGCCGCGCCTGGTAAAGCAATTCCACCGATCATTAGCATAACGATCGGAACAACTAGTGTGAGACCGGGATCTGTGTATTTGAGCGGATTTAGACTGAGGTATCCTTTCTCTTTCACGGATTTGTCGCCGCCGATGTAGGCTACGACCGCGTGGCAAAATTCGTGCACGCACAATGCAAAAATCCATCCGAAGCAAACTGTCAGCGCTAAATACATTTTAATCCCAACTGAGACTAAACTAAGATTAGCACAGCGCTGGCACTAAAAGCGGTGCGTGATTTCTTAGCTACGATTGCGTCTTTGCTCGTATGACTTAACGCTGCAGTAAGCCATTTTTAGTGCAGGTACTTCGATGTTTTTCTTTTCGGCGCGTACAATGAGATCGCCGAGAATTTGGTCGCCTTCGACGCTGTTACCACGTTCCAGATCCCGCAGCATTGATGCTGCCAACGTGGACTTTTCATCAACGGATCGCGCTAGCGTATCGCGCACGAATTGTTCAGAGGGCTCATGCCCGTTCGCTTTCATGATTTCCAAACATTCGTTGAGCATTTGCTCGGCAATTTCTTTGCCGCCGGGTGACCGGGCGATCTCACCGATATTGGCTCGCATCAAGCAATTTAGTGCGGCGAGAGTGGCCAGCATTACCCACTTTTCCCACATGTCTTTTTGAATGTTTGTGCTGGCAATCGTTTTGTTTTTTGCTTCGAGAGTCATAGCTTTGATAGCCTTGATTCGCGGTGTCGTGTCGCCGTTGAGCTCACCAAATTTAAGTGTGTGCACGTCGTTGAGATGAACTATGCGACCACGGTCATCCACAGTTGCAGAGATAATGCACATCCCGCCAATGACGCGGTCTTTCCCGAATGTGCGCTGCAACTCGTCAATATGCTTCAGTCCGTTAAGGAGCGGAAGGATTGTTGTTTCCTTGCCAACAGCTGGTTTGATTGCGCTGATGGCGCTTGCTAAATCAAAGGCTTTGCAGGAAAGAATGACAAGCTCGTATGGTTCTTTGACCGATTCGATTAGCTGGACGTCTTGACGTGTGAAATCACCTGTCGCGCTTTTGACGACCAGACCAATGTCACGCAATTGCTGTGCCTTGTTAGGTCTGACCAGGAAGGTAACGTTCGCGCCGGCTTCAAGCAGTCTCGCTCCGAAGTAACCACCAGTGGCTCCTGCACCTAGTATGAGTGTCCGCACTTAGCTCTCCTTTCCCATTGCCATAAAATTATTGCACTGTTTTTGCACATCATATAAGGACTGTCACTTATTGTTTTTTGAAGCGTTCGGAATGCATTTTTCGATTGCATTTGCGATGCCTTTTGCGTAAAGGGTTTCTTGTTTGCGTCCAAAATTTTTGCCACCAACTTCGTTGTAAATCCATGGCACTGCATTGGGCTCCATTCCTGCAAATAGCATCACCTGTGGAATATTTCCAGGTTCGATTCCCGGACGGTTATCAAAGCTAATCGGCGTGACGGACACTGAATGCTGTTCGACTTTGGTTCGTTCTTTAGCAAATGTTTTTGCGTAGTCAGCACTGATGGCTGCGATGCGTTTGTTCGCAAACTTTGCTTTTGGTTTGTTCTGGCTGCCACCGCGCCACTGTCCAAGACCTTGTTTGTATACCTGCCCGAATGTTTTGTACGACTTTCCGTGGTCGTTGTGAATGCTAACTCCTAGCGCCGCACGTGCTTCTTGAGCTACTGCCGCTCGCTCGCGAAGAGAAACAGTGTCATCAACATCATTTTTTGTGTAGATTACGGTGTAGCCTGCTTTCTCTAGACGCGCTCCGACATCTTTGGCGATTCTGAAGGCTTCTTCCATTTCGGGATGATTTGGATAGTCGTGATCGATCAGTTTGGTCTTCTGATCGACACTGTTGATTTCTTTTCCACTGTGTCCTGGATCTAGAACGATGACTGGTTTTTCTTGTGCAACTGCTTGAAAAGCCATGGTGATAGTCAGGTACAAAGCTAGTATCATTCCAAGTGCGCTAGTGTTCATATCGCTTTTCTGGGATCGTCGAGGTTTGTCAGTGATCGGTGAAGAAGTCGTTGTGCCAATCACAATTAGCGTGGTCGGGTTGCCTGCCGGAGTGAACTTTCGTGTGCAGCACAAGAAGGGATTGCTTGCTCCATCAACCTGTTCTGCAAATAGTATCTCTTTTGAATTTTCTGTGCGTGTGCAGCGCAAAAATAACGAACTGAATTTTCTCGGTGACTATGTGAATGGAATTGTGGGCGATCGATTTATCTACGTCAATTCTGGCACTTTAGCTGGTGATGAAAACTCAGATTATCAGCGAAGGGCAAAAATAAAACTGGGTAGCATCACCGAAACACAGATCGCTGAAGTAGAGAGAATGCCAACCAAAAGACTGTCCGCATCGATCAGCGGAATCGCCAAAGATGGCGGTCCTGCATGTGCCACTGTGCCAATCTTAAACAAGGGTTGGACAATAATCTAGGATAGGGTTCGACAGTAATTGAGGCTCAGCAGAAGTAATTCCGCAAATCTTTCACCATGTTCACTGATGACTCTTTGTCGGTGAGATTTGCAATGATCGCGTTAGTAGCTTTGACGAGGTCGTGTGGGCTGATCATGATCTCTTCCCCCCATTGTCCAGCGCCGACGCCGAGCAGTTCTTGTTTAGCCAGGGATTCATCCAACACAGTTCGAAATCCTTCGGGCTGCCAATGAAATGGTGGAATGGAACCGATAACATAACCGGTTACTTCCAGCACCACCTCTGGTGCCGCCATTTTTATGTTTCGTGAACCGAGAACTTTTTTGAGATGTCCCGACACCACATTTTGATCTGCACCGACCATAACTAGTGCGTATTCTGGGGTATCAGTTTCAAAGATCAATGTTTTGACCATTTGCCGCTCATTGAATCCAAGTGCTTCTGCGACATTTGCTGCGCCCTTCTCGGTCGAGGGCGAGAAAGATAGCCGTTTGTACTGAATACCAAGGCTGTCTAAAAATTGGTGGGCGGGAAGAATTACTGTCATGCAACTGCACATTTAACAACTGAAAGCAGCAAGAGTTATACCATATGGCACTGCCCGCCACGTTGTTGGCAAGTGTTACATGTTGCGGTGACCTGAACAAAGTGAGGATTGACAGATGGCTAAAATGCGCGCAGTTCAAGTTTCGAAGGCTGGCGGAGCTTTTGAATTGGTTGAACGAGATATTCCAAAACCATCTGCTGGACAAGTTCTCATAAAAGTGCAGGCATGTGGAATCTGTCACAGTGACTCTCTGGTCAAAGAAGGTCACTGGCCAGGCGTCCAGTATCCAAGAATTCCAGGTCACGAAGTGGCGGGAGTCATAGCTGAAGTTGGACCGGGTATCAATGCCTGGTCTGTTGGACAGCGAGTCGGTGTTGGTTGGTATGGCGGACATTGCACTGAATGTGAGTCTTGCCGACGAGGCGACTTTGTCACTTGTCAAAATGGCGCGATATCAGGCATTACGTACGATGGTGGTTATGCAGATTACATGGTCGCTCCGGCACAAGCATTGGCTTTGATTCCGGATGACCTCAAAGCTGCGGATGCTGGGCCTCTTCTCTGCGCAGGTATAACTACATTCAACGCATTACGACACAGTATTGCCGGTCCTGGTGATCTAGTCGCAATTCTAGGTATTGGGGGATTGGGTCACCTTGGTGTTCAATTTGCCAAAAGAATGGGCTTCAACACTGTCGCTATTGCAAGAGGCCGAGAGAAAGAAGAACTGGCCAGGAAACTCGGGGCTCATCATTACATTGACAGCAAGAAAGACAACGTCGCAGAGGAACTGAAGAAGTTAGGTGGCGCAAAAGTTGTGCTAGCGACTGTCACCAATAGTGATGCCATGGCTGCCACCATAGGCGGTTTAGGTGTTGACGGTACATTAATCATCGTCGGCGCATCGTTCGAACCTTTCACGTTCAGCGCCGTGCAAATGATCGGCACTCGTCTGGCCATAAAGGGCTGGGCATCAGGCACATCGATCGACTCAGAAGACACACTGAAATTCAGTGTACTAACTAATGTTCGTTCTATGAACGAAGAATATCCGCTCGAAAAAGCGACCGAAGCCTATGAACGAATGATCAGTGGCTCTGCCAAATTTAGAGTAGTGATCACTACTGGAAATTAACTAGCTCCATAAATTAGGCATCCACCCAGATGAAGTAACCTTGGCGGTTTTCATACGCCCAACGGCCCTGGTCCTGATAATAGAATGCGTTGTACAGATAAGGCACATTTACGATTTGCCCACCAGGTGCGACAACCTGCTCTATGACTTCGACTGTAATCGGTCCAGTGTATTCGTATCCGGGTCCTTCACTCATGTATGAGTAGAGCCCCGGCTGTCTCCACTGACCCGCCATTGCATCGTACAACCAAGGCGTTGGGATGTAATCTCTGGCGCAAATAAATCCAGTCGGAGGCGCACCATAATAAGGTTGCCATCCGTAGCCTAGCCAATCTGCGCCTATACGTACCGCGTTGCCGAGACTGAAACCATTCGAAAAAACCCAATTAGAATTTGGCTGATACCAACTTGGATAAAAGTTGGGTTGAACCGGATAATAGTTCGTGTTCTGCCTGTTTACGTAATAGCGTTGATTGTTCACATAAAACGGATAGTTATTGTAATAACTTTGAAGCTGTCTGGATCTAAAGTGAGCGTAATTCTTTGGTGCCTGACTGATTGGAACTGCCCGCAGATGTCGCATCATGTTGTTTTGAGCGATACGTGCTTTCTCCAACTGTTCACCTGAAGCATGCGCAGCGAAGTTTGGCAAAGGAAATGCTTTTTGCAACGGAATTGGCTGCACTCTCAGTGGTGGCAAGGTCGATGGCCGTCTATTCATCTTATCGAAGTTTGAAGTCCTGATCGGATTCTGAATTCGGTCAACACCCTGACCTGGTTGTTGATGCTGGTGCGCATCGTTCTGATACCACTGCGGCTTGTGCAGTTGTTCTTGTGCATTTCGTTGTTGAGCATTATGTTGATGTTGCTGCATTCTCTGCATCGGTTCCGGCGACGATTGCTGGACCTGTTGGTTACGTTGTTGGACCTGTTGCTGGCGCAGTTGCTCCCGTTGGGCCCTCTCCTGCGATTGTTGTTGTGCTTGCTGGTCTCGTTGCTGAGCCTGCTGTTGATCCTGTTGTTGTCGTTGTTGAGCTCTTTGCATTTGCTCTTGTGCATTTCTCTGCTGCGCTTGCTGAGCTTGCTGACCTTGTTGCTGAGCTTGCTGATTTCTTTGCCGAGCTTGCTGCGCCTGCTGCATCTGTTCTTGAGCAGCGTGCTGTTGAGCCTGTACCTGAGCCTGGGGTCCCTGTCCCTGTCCGTGACCCTGCATACTCTGTCCCTGCGGCTGTCCATGACCCTGCGGAGGCTGACCATGGCCATGCTCTTGATGCCATTGCGCATCAGCCAGTTGACATGCGCCAAACGAAGTAAGCAGGGTAATTCCGATGCCGCTCAGTAGCGCGTATCTCTTCATATCTATGCTCCTAAAAGTTACAGATTCGTGAATCGGTGGACGTACTACAGAGGCGATAGTTTCACCTTGAAACGGTTTATTCATTCTTGCCGAATAACGATTAGAGTAACGCATTTGGATTGACGACAAATTACATGCATACCGAATATAGTCCAGGACACTTCTTCGGTCACTGTATATGGTGCCTGAAAGACTGGGTGCTTTGGTCCCCAAGCGAAGCATTTATCGCAGTCTTGATTCGTGTTTGTCTTGTTTGATTGAGCTTTTCAATTCGCTATTCGTTATTGAATCCGATTTTGCGATAGCGTAGCAAACTTCTCGTCAGGGTTCCACCCTCAACAATTAGTTCGTGCAAAGCTTCCTCCAAATGTTTTGGCTCGACCACAATCGGTACGCCATCAGGCGCGGCGAATAGTGCTGCTTTTCTCATTACTTCGTTTATGAATGCAGCGCTCGAGCCTTCTGTTTTTTTGATGAACGGAGTCATATCTTTGATGTTCACTGACATTCCTTTACCGTATAACTCGAATAGTCTTGCTCGACATTCGGCGTCTGGCAGGGGGACTTCAAATGCTTGATCGATTCTTCCGGGACGAGCTGCTAACGCAGGTTCTAAGATGTCTGGGCGATTCGTTGTTAGCACGAAAAGCACGTCGCAGTCGTCTGACAGTCCATCCATTTGATTCAACAGCTCGAACAGAACTGCGCTATTGCAATTCCCTTGCGCGGTCCGTTCTTCTGCAATTAGCGTTATAGAAAATAATCACTTCAATACGCTTTAAGCTTTCCCTTTCGCTGTTATGTCGTAACTCTCAAAAGGCTATAGATGCAAAGTTTAAGAAATTGATAAGGATTAATCTAGCCACCGCATACAGTGGCTAGATTTGTCCACGAGATTGCCAGTTCCACTCCCCGTTTTTGATTATTTCAAAGTGTTTGCGCACCCAGCGCATCAGGGTTACGGCTTTGACGTCAGCGTTGAAGACGCCAGTTCCTGTATCTCCGATAGGGACCGGAAAGTCGAAAACGAATTGTTCGGATGTTTCGGGTGACCCCGACACTTCGATCCTGTACCACAGATCTCCATCTCGATAGCAGACGAAGTTTGCGATGTTGTCTTTGATTAGAGTCTTAAGTGTCACGTTCATGCTGGTTCCTTATTATTTACATTCGTGTTTAGCTAGCACGGCGAGACGCCGTGATACTGATTGTGGTGCCGATGTCAGGGCACGCGTCTTAGAGTAGAGCGTGCCAAAACAAGGTCCAAATGCCAATGGACGGTGATTTTTTTTACGCGAGCGTGCCCGTGTGGCTACGCCCGCTTTCGGTTATCGACCGCCAAATCTGGTCGCAAATCTTTTCTTGTTAGACGACCCTGCTGCAGCGCCGACGCTGGAAGAGCGGCGCGGATTTGAGTTGTTTGAAATGAAATAAGTAGAGTCATACTCAAGCACTGGTTAGGTCAACACTTTCTAGCTTACCGATTACATGAATAGTAGTCAAGCTTCAGGGAGGCTTGGTTCGATGGCGCTAGACTTGATGGATAAGCGCTAGAATGCTTCGATGAAGTCCAGCGTTTCAAGTTTGTTGCACGGAGATGACAGTTGAGATTTCAATTCATTCGGCATAATTGGAAAATCTTTGCTGCCTTGATTGCCGTCAGTTTTGTATGCGGATTGGTTGGCAGTCTCGCCGGAAATACCCCGATCACTGGACTTTGTGCTCTAGTTGCGAACCTAATCTTTTTTGTTTGGATAGGGCGATACATTCTGGATTCTTTGCGAATCACGGCGCTGTACAATTCGGGAAAGTATGAAGAGTCGATCAAGCTGTGCGAGAAAATCATTGCCCGACATCCGAAGGACGCACAAGCTTTCGTAAATTTATCCGCAGCTTACGTCGCGCTCAGTAAGCCAGTCGAGGCTCTCAATTTTGCAGACAAGGCTCTCGCTATAGACTCGACCTTGGCTCAGGCTTACAACAATCGTTCGATGGCCAATCTTCAAATGAATGTTTTATGTGAATCGTTGGATGATATCGAACGTGCGATAAATCTTACGCCAAATTCAAACAAAACGATGCAATCACATTTGCTCGCCACTCGTGCAAACGTTCTTGCTCGGTGCGGTGAAGCAGATGCCGCGCTCGAAGACTGTGAACAGTCCTTGAAACTACAGCCAAGCAGCTTGTTCGCGCTGCTGACGCGAGCTCATTGCTATTGTCTAGCCAACCGGAACGATGACGCAATTGCAGACTTGGAGAAAGCCTGTCCGCCTTCTTCGCCGACGCTTATACGCGGCTATGCACTAACGAGCAGAGCGCGCGTGTATTTGAAGAAAGGTAATCTTGAAGCGGCATTGGCAGATGCGAATGACTCCATAATTTGTTGTCCTGATATGGCTCCGCTGATTGCCACAAGAGGACTCGTCCTCACGCGTGCAAAACAGTTTGAGGAAGCATTAGTTGATTTGAATCGAGCTATCGAACTTGATTCGTATCTTGCAGAAGCGTATTGGTTTCGATATGAACTATATGCGGCAATGGGAAGGAAGATTGAGTCAGAGAGCGATAAAGAGATCGCTACAAAATATCAGTACCACCCATATCTTTAGCGCCCGAAAACGAAATCCTTTATCTGCGGATAGCTGCCCCTTCGAGTGCAATTGATATGCGCGGCTCATGATCCCGTAAGCAAACTGTTCGTTCAATTCGTTTTGCTCCTCTCGATTAATTTCGAAAATCCAAAGCAGGCTAACGACGAGGCACACAAGTCCCGCGGACAGTACTGTCACGAGGTGTCTTGGTTTGGGATGGAAGGCTTTGGTGTCACCAAGTAGTCAGACCGACTGAGTTCATTCATTGAGGATACAATGTCCGCATGATACTCCCAAATGCGTTGCACAAAGCCGTAGCCAATCACAAATTTCCGTTGCTCTTCGCAACTGTTTCAGGTGCGCATCTGTACGGCTTTCCTTCTTCCGATTCGGATTATGACTTGAGAGGTGTACATGTGCATCCGGTTAATGAGCTGGTTGGGCTGGATGCACCCGATGAGACTATTGAGATAACCAACTTTGACGACGGAATTGAGTTGGATCTTGTAACGCACGATCTGAAGAAGTTTATTTTGCTGATGTTGCGGCCGAACGGCTATGTTTTGGAACAACTTCTATCTCCGCTGGTGGTGCACACAACTGCTGAACATCTGGAGTTGATTGCATTGTCGGACGGCTGCATTACTCGTCACCACGCCAATCATTATTCTGGCTTTGCGCATTCGCAATGGAAATTGTTTACGAAGGAACCGCAGCCGAGAGTCAAGCCATTACTCTATGTGTTTCGCGTTGTGCTAACCGGTATTCACCTGATGAAGAGTGGAAAGATAGAAGCGAATTTGAGCACTCTCAACGAGGAGTTTTCGCTCGATTATTTGCCTGAGCTGATTGCACGTAAGCAAAATAGCAAGGAACAGTGCACTTTAGATTCGACGGATCTGCAATTCTACGAATTGGAATTTCAACGGTTGCTTGCACTTTTGGAAGCCGCTGCCACTGAAAGTAAATTGCCGGATTCGACAACTGCGAAGCCGGCATTGAATGATTTACTTAAGCGTGTTCGGCTAGGTTGTGCTTAACTCGTTGGTTCACGGTTTTGCGTGGTTGAGTCTGTTAACGCGACGCCTTCAAGTGTGCAGCTTGTATTTTGGTATCAGAATTTCGATTCTGTTCTGCTCCGACGGTGTCAGTGGCAATTGTTCGAATGCAGTCGTAAACGCTTTGCTGAAGCCAGTCTTCATAGCCGATTCAAGCTCTTTCATCGAAACGACTTTGTTCAATACTTCGAACAGATTTGCGTGTCTATCCGCCGTACCTTCGGAAGTGCCACTATAGACTTCGCTCATTTTCTTTTGATCTTGATTTAGCAAAATTGAACCATGTTGCAAGACAGCATTCTTTCGTCGCAGTTGAGCACTACCAATCATCTTTTTGCCTGCGTATTGAAGATCGGCATTGGTCGTGGCTCTGAAGCAATCATAGTTGGCTCGATAGTCAGACTTTGATGAGCCCAATTCTAAGGTGAAACCAAATTGTTCGAATGCCAAAATCAATCCCTGACAAATTTCTTTGTATGCTGCAGCGACACTCGTGCTCAGGAAATGTTGATCGTGTGGTTTCAGGTCGTCGCCAACACTAGAGCCAACAAACGAGTAGGTTAAATCTCCAAAATGCAAAACGGCGCGACCACCTGTGGTTCGACGCACCACATCCAAGCCATGACTTGTAATCGAAAAGACTTCCGCTTCAGAAATTTTTTGCGAGTATCCAATCGAAATCGCTGCGGGTTTCCATCCATACAAGCGCAATGTTGGCGGCACTTCTCCAGCAAGGTGCGCTTCGAGAATGGCTTCGTCAGCCGCCATGTTGAAGGCTGGTTCGAATTCGCCGTATGTGATTAGTCGCCAATTCATAGTGATAAATACATCCAGCTGGCCCAGCATTGACTAGCAATTATTAGAATTTGGATGGTGCTAGGAAACGCTCGCCTTGATGATGGATGGCATTTTTACAGCCTTTTCGCTGAATGTGAAAGCTTCTTCCAGTTTTGCACGCGCCGCTTCGAAGTCTTGTTGCGAGTCCGCGTAGATGTCGGCGATCACAGTGCCGCCTTCAACTTTGGCTCCAACTTTATCGCGTAGAACTATTCCTACTGCCAGGTTGATCGGTTCGCCTTTCTTTGTGCGACCTGCGCCCATCAGCTTGCAGGCTTCGGCAACTTTGCGTCCATCCAGATGTTCGATCCATTTTGTTCCTTTGCCTGGAACGATAAATTCGTATTTGTGTTTTGCTGTTGGCATTAACGCGTGATTTTCGATGATACCAGGGTCGCCACCTTGAGCTTTGATCAACGTGCGGAAACTTTCCAACGCTTTGCCACTTTCCATCAAGTCTCTCAGGATTTTGTGAGCTGATTCTTTATCCTTGCATTTGCCGGCGGTGATCAGCGCTAGCGATCCCAATTCCATACAGAGCTCTTGCAAATCAGCTGGTCCGCCGCCTTTGAGAGTTTCGATTGCCTCGATAACTTCCAATGTGTGACCGACCGCCAAACCCAGAGGCTGTTCCATATCAGTAACAACGGCTGTGACCGGACGCTTCAGGCGATGTCCGACTTCAACCATAGTTCTTGCTAGTTCGGTCGCTTTTTCTTCTGTCTCCATGAAGGCGCCGCGGCCGCACTTCACGTCGAGGATGATCAAGTTTGCGCCAGCAGCAATTTTTTTCGAGACTACTGATGCCGCAATCAATGGTATCGATTCGACAGTTCCGGTGACGTCTCTCATCGCGTAAATTTTGCCGTCTGCTGGTGCCAGTTCACTGGTCTGACCGCCAATCGCCATTCCTATATCTTTCACTTGCTTGATGAAGTGATCGATAGAAAGGTCGCTGTTGAAACCAGGAATAGCGTCCAGCTTGTCAATCGTTCCGCCGGTATGTCCGAGACCCCGTCCGGAAAGTTTCGCCATTGGGATGCCCGCCGCAGCCAGAAGTGGCACGAAAACGAGAGTGGTTTTGTCGCCGACACCGCCAGTACTGTGCTTGTCCGCGACTATTGGACCGATTGAAGAGAGGTCAAGCACCGAGCCGGAATTGCACATTGCGTCGGTCAGCCACGCCGTTTCGTCAGCGGTCATTCCCTGCCAACATACAGCCATAAGCCATGCGGATAACTGGTAATCCGGAATGGAGGCGTCTGTCACGCCTTTGATCAGGAAGTCGATTTCGGCTTGAGTGTGTGCATGTCCCGAGCGCTTGGCTAGGATAAGGTCTACCATTCTCACTGGGCTGTCCTCCGAAATTTCGGGGCACTCAGGTGAGTGCGCTCCATGTGCACTTTCGATCTGTGCGCTCCATTTGTTCCAGCCTGCGATCCTTCTTTGCCTGCGCCGCTCTTGACGACTTGGCTGACACCTGGATAAATGGTGAATAGGGAGCGAGACCCACGAAGCATACATGAAGTCTCAGCGGTCTCCTCCCGTTTTATTGGGAATTTTCTGTGAAGAATTGGCGTCCTTAACGCCATGACCTAAAACACTTTGCTTGCAGGTGTTATCCTTTCTTTTGCTCGGGCATACGGGCCCGGACGAAGGAATCAGATGCAAACTCTGCCGAACGTCAAAGAAGACAAAAACACCAAAGCGCTGGCTCGGCTTGGTCAAATAAACTTCATCAATTCATTGCCCGTTGTTGTTCCGCTGATGCGTCATTGCGATCAGATCAAGGCGCGCATCTTTTTGGGAACTCCCTCTGAGTTGAACCGACAATACGCGCAAAACAAGCTCGACCTTGGCGCGATGAGTTCATTTTTTTATCTTCAAAGTTCCGATATGCAACTCTTGCCGAACCTGTCTATATCCAGTATTGGAGCAGTTGGCAGCGTACTATTCTTTAGCAAGAAGGATCCGAAAGAACTTGGAAATTGCAGAGTCGCAGTGCCGATGTCCTCGGCGACTTCTATTAATCTGCTCCGTGTCTTGCTTCTGGAGCAATTCGGAGTCGAGCCGATCTTGGTGAACGCGGCTGCACCAGATTTGGATCGTAGCAACTTGGATGGTGCCCTGGTGATCGGCGACCGTGCGCTGCTCGTCGATCCTGACTGGACAGGTAAGTTTCAGCGGTGGGACATGGGTGCCTGGTGGTTTGAAAACTATCATTTGCCAATGACCTTCGGAGTCTGGGCCGCTAAAACAAAATGGGCTGAATCGAATCCCGAATTGTTCGCAGAAATCAGTTCTGCTCTCGTTCTGGCTAGACAAGAAGGACTTTCGACTGATTTAAATCAAGTGATCGAACAGTCAATGGTACGTCTTCCACTCAGTCGCGATCGATTGCACAAATATTTTACGCAAGAATTGAATTTCGAATTTAGCCTCGCGCATCGAAAGGGGCTTGAGCTGTATCGAGACCTCTGCCACAAGCACAAACTGTTCAGATCAAATCCTTCATGAACTTCTTTTTTCTTCGATTGGCACTCTTGGTTATTTCTGTTTTTGCATTTGCTGGTTGTAGCGAGCAGGCCGCAACCCCGCGTGTAATGCCGAAAGTACCAGAAGATCAGTTGAAGAAATCCATTGTTGAGCAAGCACACGAAGTAGATCAAACTGTGATTGATGGATGGTTTTTCGGCCAGGAACCACGGCTATTTAAAAGCGCTTACCGCAAAACAACGCCTGAACAGAAGGCGGACTTTGCTATGGACTATGCGAAATATATCGCTAATTCCGGTCAACAAATGGATGTGAAATGGGATAGCTACACTCCGTACTCCAAACGTCGAGAGTTCGCGATCGCCTGGTGGAGCGACCCGGCCCATGATGCGGAATTTCTGAAACAAGATCCTAAATATAAAGTGCTTTGGATTCACGAAGCACTTTTGGATGGCAGTGAACTTTGGTGGCGCTCTTACGAAAGGTTGGGTGGTCCGCAAGTGCCTCCAACAGCTGTTCTCGCCCATGACGCAGAGCAGAGTCTGGTTTCTAAATATTCTGAGAGCGATCACAACCCAGGCAGTTTTAGTACGCAGCCTCGTTAAGTTTGGTACTGCATGTGGTGCTGACAGAATGGGCGAGATTCTTCCTGTCTAGTCGACGCTTGACTTGAAGGCAAATTGGCTGTGGTGCAAAGCTTAAACGTTGTTATACTTAAAGTTGGTTCCTTCGGGTGAGTAAGTTAAGGGAATATGGCAGGTCCCAACAATTCAGGGTCTTTCGACGGGATGAATCGATCCAGTCAGCCCGCGCCGCGCGATGTTCATTTTGTGCTGCAGAAGCGCTATGAAGTCGTCAGCCATCTTGGGCAAGGCGGAATGGGAACGGTCTACATGGCAAGGGATATGCGCCTTGCCAACCGGAACTGCGTCGTCAAGAAATTAAGGGACGATTTCTTCCGCGAAGAAGACAAGCAAAAGGCTCTCGAGTTCTTTAAGCGAGAGGCTGATGTTCTTAGCCCACTAAAGCATCCGAATATTGTCAGCATCCTCGACTCGTTCGAAGAAGATGAGAATTACTACCTCGTTATGGAGTATGTGGAGGGCGAAAACCTTCATCAGATGCTCAATCAGCGGGGCGAGCCATTCCCGGAAGAGCAGGTATTGCAGTGGGCAGTGCAGATCGCCGATGTTCTGCACTTCTTGCACAGTAATGAGCCAAAGGTGATTTATCGGGACTTGAAGCCCAGTAACGTCATGATCGATACCAAAGACCGTGTCAAGCTGGTCGATTTCGGTATTGCCAGACCTTATGCGGAAGATTCGGACAACACGCACGTTGTTTCTGCGGGATATTCACCGCCAGAACAGTACTGGGGCGCAGCTGACCCAAGGTCGGATATCTACGCTCTGGGTGCCACTATGCACTTCCTGCTGACTGGGCAAGAGCCCCTGGCTTTGCAAGTCTGCTCGCCGAAGCGGATTAATCCGAAAATTTCGGACCACACCGACGAAATCGTTCAGCGGGCCACGGCTCAAGATGTTTGGTTGCGCTTTCAGAACGCACCTGAAATGCAGCAAGAGCTTGAGTATGTGCCAAAGCAACAGAAGCCGCTCAAGCTAGTGCAAGCCGCGGTCATCGGCGTCGGATGTATGATGCTGATTGGGCTTTGCGGTTTTTTCTACTCGAAAATGAATACGTCTAAAGAGACGAGCAAGCCTGTGATTGGCGAGCGAGGCTCTCTTAAGCAGAAGGATGATGAAATTCGCCGACTGAGAGAAGAGAAAAACAAGGCGCTTGCCACTATTCGTGCCTATCAGACTAAAGACGACACCGATCCCTCGCAGCCAGAGCAGCTGGTCACCCCGCCTACGCCGGCACCGCCCCTGCCTACTCCGCAGACCATAGCTCACAATCAACCACCGACAGCGTCTGTACAGGTACCTTCCAAGTCGAAAGCTGTGGCATTCAAAGAAATGGACGAAGCTTCGTTGACCGATCCAGAAGGCTTAGCGCCACTCGAAGAGGACAGCGGTAAGCGCTGAGCGGTTTGCTAGCAGCGAGGTTAGTCGGCACCATATTCGGTGTCTTCGCTACTGTTTCATTGCCATGCAGATAACAGCGACGCCGAAGATAATTCGGTACGCGACGAAGACCAGTGTTGAGTGGTTTCTCAGATACTTGATGAACCACGCAATCGCGGCGTAACTAACCGCCGTTGACACCACTAATCCGACCCCGAGGTCTACGGCCGCTGAGCTGCTCATGCCCGTAGAGATCATCTCTTTGAGTTCAAGCAAGCCGCTCAGAATCAATGCTGGAATACCTAGCAGAAAACTGAATCTTGCCGCATCCTCTCGTTTTAAATTCAGGAACATCGCCACAGTCAGAGTTGAACCACTGCGAGAACAGCCTGGAATCAGCGCCATCGCTTGACCCAAGCCGACTAGGAATCCATCCTTACCGGTAATCGTTTCGATGCCACGAACGTGCTTTGCTGATTTTTCGGCAAGTAACAATAGGCATCCCATCACGATCGACGCCACTCCAATTACCATCAGTGATCTGAGTGGACCTTCAATAACCTTCTTCAAAAGCAATCCAAAAATACAGATCGGCAACGTGCCGACTGCGATGGCACCAGCGATTCTGAAATCTTGATCGCTGTAATTTTTTTCTTTGATTGCTTTAATCGCACCCAATGCAATCCGACTGATGTCGCTGCGGAAGTATGTTAGAACAGCCAGTACTGAGCCAAGTTGAATTACGGCTGAATAAGCTGCACCCGGATCTCCCCATCCGAAAAGTGTTGGCACCACGCGCAAGTGGGCCGTGCTGCTGATGGGAAGAAACTCAGTCAGACCTTGAACAACCCCCAGTACAACCGCTTCTACCAGGGACATTGGGCTATCCGTCATTTGTATTTTCGTCCGTTGTTTGTTCTACTTTTTCGTCATCGGCAAAGTTACTGCCGATGAAGCGTTTGTCAGTAGCTGGTGCCGAACCTTTCGTGCCCTGGATCCAACTAGATAATCCTTGTTTGGCCCGCTTCGGCCCGCTTTCAGCGGCTTCTTCCGCGCTTGGATCTGCATTGCGAGTCTTGCCGCCCAGCAGGGTAAGCAGCTTATCGAGCGTGGCAATTGCTTCTGGTTCCATGTCGGTAAACTCTAGACCGATTATAGTTTTGTTGGCGAGCCAGTTTCGTTCGACGCGAATGACTCGGCTGCTGGCAGGAATTTCGCCCACGGTCGATTCGACGACAATCTCGACGCTCACTCCGATGTCGTCTGGCAATGTTTGCAGGGTTTCCAGTGCTACTCCGGATCTGGATATATCCTTTGTCCGTATTTCGGATCCCAGTCGTTGCCCTTCGCTGCTTGACATGCGCACCGGCGCGTCAACGACTACTCGAGGCTGCCTGCGGCGTTGCACGACCGGGTCTAACTTTGGAGTGGAGCACAACATACCAGTCTTGCCGCCAGTGTGCTGCGCACCGGTGACGGAAGATGACCACAGACCATTGAATGTGTTGTCGGTTGAGTCGCTGACAAACCAGATTCTTGTGCCTTTTGGTAGAACTTTGTTAGTTTCTTTACTGGTTCTAATTTGGATGCAGAGGTGACTGCCAGTCTTTTCTACGATGGTGGCACGTCCGAAACCAATTTCGCCGGGTGCCGCTTCCACTTTGACTTTGTATACCTTACCGGCTTCGAACATCAGGTCAGCTTCCTTGCAGTTACCTTGGGGTTTCGATTCGTCACTTTGCATCGCGCCACCGTCTTGTAATTATTGCATTGATCCTTGCGGTGAGAAGCAATTTCAAACCTACGTTAACTCCGATCAGCGCGGTTGAATTAATTAGGAATGACGTTGAGTGTGTTGAGTAGACTAAAGACGATTCTAATTTCGTCTCGAGTGGCCCCACATATGGTGCTAACTGGGGATTCTAAATGATCGTCATGCAGCGTGTGATGATCGCAAAAGTGAGCAGAAATCAGCACTTAATGTCGCAAATTAGTTGTGCGACATTGACAAAGCTCGGTGCAGCTGTCACTTTAGTCTCTTCGCGTAGAGAGAGCGGTCAGATGCGCCTCAAATTGAATCTAACATTGATCGTAACTGCTGCTTTCATGGCAAGCAGTCGGGTCTATGCTGAGTCATTGCAGGAGCATGTGGAAGAGCTTCTGCCAGTGCAGGGTCAAGTTGAGACGCGTGCACCGATAGAGGGTGGAGTCCAGGCTCGTCCTCCTCTGGAAGGAGCTGCCGCAGCACAACCTCCATTAGAAGGTTCGGTCGAAGCGCGTCCTCCGTTGCAGGGAGGCGTTGAGCGCAAAGTAGCGCCGGAGTCGCTGCAACCGGGTGTCGGAAAATTTGCGCAAGAGCCGTTGCGTGGCTCGGCCGAATCTGCGAAGCTCCCCCTGCAAGGTGGTGTAGTGGATTCGAGACGCGCTCCGTTACAAGGTTCTGTGAATGACCGGGGGGCGTCGTTAGGCGCTTTAGTGCCTAATTATTCTGCGGTCATGCGGATTGTACAGTTCAAGAAAAAGGATTCACCCCCACAAGTGACGCTGCCTCCTATTTCTCGTGAAGAAATAGAGCAGGCGCGCTTTCGAGATGATGTGAATCTCAGCAAAGTGCCGCTGCGTTCCGAGGATAACGGTGACCCTCGGCCGCTTCGCGCTAAGACTATCGGTGAGCCAGTTCGTCACACGCTGTCTGACGGTCGTCCGCAAAGATCGGCTTCTTCAGTGCCACAGCGACCAGATTCAACTCCGCCTTCAAGAACGTTGATTTCAATCGATGCGCCTCCAATTAGGACAGTGCATGGTGGTTGGTTTACTCCTCCTTCTCGAGAACTGCTCGACGATCAGGCGCCTACAAGTAGGATTGAATTAAACCCGGAAAGGCTGTCGGTGCGGTCCTCTGATGGGGCGAATATTCGACCTGCACCAGATGCGAATGCACGTTTGGTGCAGCCATCACCAGGCGGTGACATAGTGTCCGCGCCCCAAGGCGCTACTTCGAATGGATTTCAAGAGCCTTTGAAAAAGAAAAAACGTGACAAAAAAAACAAATTAGATGTGACGCCGAACAGCCGTCCGCAAGCCGTTCCAGAGCTTGGCGCCTCGGCTGATGAGTTACTGTTGTGGGATCGCTGGTATCAGCATGTCAATGATTTAGTTTGCGCTGCGCTGCGCACTACTATGCCTAAACACGGAAATCCTGCCGGGACGAACCGTGTGCATATCACCATTTGGGCGAATCATCGTATTGAGCCTAAATTGGTCGAAGGCAGCAATCAGCACTTCGATCAAGCGATAATTGAGGCTTATAAATCGTTAAATGGCAGTGCTGAGCTTCAGTTTCCTAGTGGCACGCATAGAACCCAGAATGATTATGAGACTGCTCATATCCAGGAGATTCCCGCAGCCACTGCTGCATTCGAGTCTAGTACGGTTCGGGGCGATCTTGAGACGCTGGTAAAATAAGCTGACACATTCGACTTCTCCGAGCATTTTTTCATACTCGGAAATTAGTTGGAGTATATGATCTCAACTATGCAATTAAACTGTTCAATGCGGTCCATTCTTATCTCAGTCCTGGTGCCAACAGTCGCCTGCGGTTCGGTTTTCGCGCAGAATACAGCGACGCTGGAGAATTCAAAACCACAAAATCGTCCGGTGCGAAGTTCAACTGCACCAGCGCTGCAGGCAGAGACTCCTTTGCGCATCCAGCGTGCTCAGATGGCCAACACGAGCAGTGTGAATACCAGTGCTGCTGCCAAACCTACGACCACCGCTATGACTGGTAAACCATCCGTCGTTGCCAGTGCTAAACCTGGTGCCAATGCATCTCCACTAGAGCGCGGGAAATATTTTTCAAGACATGGTGCGTACAGCGATGCCTACAATTTTTTCACTAAAGCTGCAGATGCTGATCCGAAAAATCCTGAAGCATACAATCGTCGCGCTCGGGTAGAGTGGCAACTTGAAAAAAATGACGAAGCCTTAGAAGACGTGCGATATGCGATCAAATTGAATCCGGATTATGCTGAGGCGTTTTGCACTCGCGCAGCAATTCTAAATTCGACCGAGCACTATCACGATGCAATTGTGGATACTGCGCTAGCTATTGAATTAAAACCCAGGCTGAAAGAGGCTTACACAATCCAGGCTTCTGCTTATCGCAACTTGAAGCAGTATCGCGAAGCCGATGAATTGATGCAGAAATTAGCGGCGATAAAAGATCCGATTTCGGCATTTGACGAATGGTCACCAACCATCGATTACACGCAATACATTACTGACTTGCAATCGCGTGTGCGTCAGCACTTCCAGGGACCGATGGGCGTCTATCCGCCCATTGTCGTACTGTTCAAGTTGCATCGAAGCGGTCAGATCACAGAAGTAAGAGTCAATAACGCTGGTGTTGCCACCGCCGATAATGCCGCAGTCGAAGCGGCTAAGGCATCGGCACCGTTCAATCAACCACCGGCAGGAGCACCGCCAGACTTCGACGTTTTCGTCGTCCTCGACCCGCCGACGCAAGAAGCGTCTGCAATGATCGATGCTCCGGCTGCCGCGCAAGCTCAAGCCCCGGCCGCAGCTGCACCGAAGGCTGGAATCAACTGGGGAAGCCTCACCAACACAGGCCTGAATACGGGACTAAACCTGATGCGCTTCATTCACTTTTAGCTGATTTTTGTTCGTCCAGCGCCAATCTGTAGATGTCAGATTTCTTCCAGTGAAATTGTTCAGAGAGAAGTGCGGAGATGTCTTTGACTGAACGATTCGATTCGAACTCGGCTCTGATAGCTGCTCTTACCTCATCTTCCCTGACCGCTGCTGATTCGATTTCGGCGGACATTCCTGCCACGACAAGTACAAACTCTCCGCGAATTTCTTCTTTCGAATATTTGTCGATCATATCTGAGATCTTTCCGCGTAGAAATTCTTCGTACAGCTTCGTCAACTCCCTGGCCAAGCAGATTTCGCGATCACCGAAGACTTCTAAAAACACTGTCAAGTTTTTGATTAACTTATGCGGTGAGATGTAAAAAACGAGTGTGCGAGTTTCCGTTCGCAATTCTTCCAGCCTGGTTTTTTGGGCAGATGTCTTGTCCGGTAAAAAACCTTCGAAGACAAATTTGTCGCATGGTAAGCCGCTTCCAACGAGAGCCAGCAAGAATGCGCTTGGTCCCGGAATTGGTATCACCGTCATGCCGAGTGCGATCGCTTCTCGAACAATCTGGTATCCGGGATCTGAAATTAGCGGCGTACCTGCGTCTGATATCAGCGCGACGGATTCTCCTTCTGCGGCTGCCTGTCCAAGTGCCTGCAGGCGGTCTGCTTCATTGTGTTCATGGCAGCTGATCATTTGTCTTTTCAAACCCAGATGGTTGAGGATTTTGATCGTGACGCGCGTGTCTTCAGCAAGAACAAACTTCGATTGCTCGATTACTTTGCTAATCCTGATTGTTAAGTCGTCGAGGTTGCCAATCGGGGTAGCAACAATGAACAGGGTCCCTGACATCTAATCACCGGTTGTCATCATCATGACTGCCTTCCAAACTACCAAATATATACGATTTCACCGTTTAAGCTAGCAAATGTATTTAGAAGTTCAAGACAACTGACATATGTTATCTACAGGCTTTTCTACAGCTGTAGATAATTTAATACCTAAGCTTAGCGGCACCAACTTGTAATTCGACTGCGATTCGTTCAATGCTGATGGTTCAATGGTTTGATCTTAACGATGTATTTGGCTGAAGCTGCAAGAAGCCGCTACCATGAGGTTACATGGGAAGATAGTGAGTGTGAATAACTCAATCGCCCGCAAAGCGCACGAAAAAAAACTTTCCAGTATCTTCAGGCAACTGAGACTGATCGCGACGAACGTAATAGTTTGTTACCGGAGCACTCGAAACAGCCTGCAAGAAGATATTCGCCATGCTGATCATGTCTGCGAACTATCAGAAGAATATGCATTCCGCGCATTATGTTTGTGGCTAGTCACCACATCTGGTTCGTCTGTATACAGTGAAGCTATTCGGGCGGATTTAGCGAGAGTTGCAAAATGTCTGTCTGACGTGCTGCTCGAATCTGGCGCATATCCGTTTGCTAACGATTTGCCCGGCGGAGTATTTGCACATTTCTTCGAAGGCGCCAAATCGCTCTTGGATGGCTGTTCTGCCAGTGTCGAAATGATTGGATCTCTCTACGAGCATATCCACAAGTTTCCTTTGCACTTCGATGCTCAAGGAAATTTTGATATACCGACTCATATACAAGAGAAAGACAAGCGACGTCTTGTTGGGCAGTTTTATACGCCCGCTCATATAGTGGACTATTGCTTCGAGCGCGCGGTTGGTTCAGAGAAAGATAAGTTCATTATTGCGCTTAAATCCGCTATATCGGCAGGTGTAGACGGTCTGAATAAGCCAGATCTCGGAGGAACTTCGTTTTCTCCTAACATTTTGGATCCATCTTGCGGCACTGGAAATTTTTTGCTAGGTGCGATTCGGTTTTTAAGAGCACACTGTAGTGAAGCTAAACCGTCTCACTTGGTCGACTGCTTGTTCGGGTTCGAACTTGATGGAAGAGCCGCAGCGCTAACGCGAGTCGCACTCTTAGTTGCTCTAGCAGAATTGCTTAGTGGCTTGTCAGATTCTGAGCTAAAGTCGAGCGCCACACAATTGCTAAAAAAGCTGAGACTAAACATTCGAAATACTGATACTTTGTACGAAGCCCCTGACAAATTCGATGACGAAGAAAAAGCAGAAGATAACCAGCCCACTGCCAGGTTTGCCCTTGTAATCACCAACCCTCCTTACGTCAGTTTTGGTGCTAGAAACCAGCCTAAATTGATCGAAAGCGCCACGAAATATTTTCGATGCAAATACCCAGATTCAGCTGAGTACAAAATTCGCATTCACTCCATTTTTCAAGACATCGCCTTGCGCTACACACGACCTGGCGGAATTGCAAGTCTCCTGATTCCAGATGGCTTTCTCACTGGTGGCTATTACAAAAAGCTTCGCCAGCTTCTCCTTCTGCGGTCCAGGCTTCTCTCCTTTGTCGAACTTCAAGCTGACACCGTGCCTGGTGCCGTGGTGGGAAGATGGTGTCTAGCAAGTTATCAACGCTCGCCAGCACCTCAAACAGATTACCAAGTCGATCTCTATTCACACATCGAGGCAGAGCCGGTCTCCTACACCCTGCCAAAATCGTTGCTGGTTTCACGGGACCAAAACCGCTTTCGTTTAGTGTTCAATCCTATCGATCAACAATTGTGTGAATTGATCGATCGCCTGGACTCGCTTTCCACACAGTTCCAGGGGCGAACAGGAATTCGAGCCTTGCACGGTCAGAGTTCTATCGTTGGAGCCAAGCAGCACGGTGAAAGATGGCGACGTGCCATTACCTCTGGTTCCTCGGTGCTACCGCACGTGGTCACATGGAATGGCAATTGGTTAAATATAGATCCAGCCCTTTTGTATAAAGGTGGATTTGATCCAAACGTGATTGACAATCCGAAGATTCTGATTCGCCAAACTGGTGACAGCTTGATTGCTGCCTATGATAGCGATGGGCTCTATCACCTGAATAACGTGCACAGTCTGAGCAGTCGTCCTGGTTCGACGCTTAGCCTTCACTGCATCGACGGTTTGCTGAATTCTCGTTTTTGGCTCTACCTGTATAGATTGAAGACTCGAGAGCAAGGGCGTGCGCTAGCTCAAATCGATATTGAAACGCTTGAGTCTATGCCGCTTCCGCAGTCCAATCCAGCGCTAGAACTTGGAATTGGTGCATTGACTCAACTCTATAGGAAGGTGGAAGCGGCTGCCAACCGAGATATACAGAGACGTGTCGAATTGGCTATCGATAAACTCGTTTACGACATCTATGACTTAGATGAGACGATCGTGCAACAAATCGAGCGCTGCTGTGGGAGACTAGGCAATAGCACTGTCGGCTTCCCCACCGCTAGTGAGATGCTAACTCTGCAGAAGTTGGCAGAATCCGAAGAGGTTGTATGTCGCTCTTAAGAACATCGTTGGCTTCGCTGACTTTGGCCTGCTTGATTGGCGCGCCAGAGGCAGTGGCATTTCCGACGATTTCGAAAGAGAATCTCGTCAAAAAATTCAACAAGGAAAAACTGCCGCCGCCAATTGTAATTCGCGACAAATGGGCTGTGATGATTGGGCTGACGAAGTATCAGGATGGCAAAATTCCGCCGGTGTCCAACACAACTGCCAATTTGGCAGTTCTCTCCAAGTCGCTTAAAGACCCTAATGCTGGGCGTTACGCTGACGATCACATAACCACTCTTTTCGATGTGCAAGCGACAAAAAAGTATGCCGAATACTTGCTCACAGAGGGATGGCTGATCAAGAAGGCTTTGCCTAACGATTTGATTCTGATTTATGTCTGCGGACGGGCCTCGTTTACGCTCAACGATGCGATTCTGTGCACTTACGAGACGACGGCTGCGTCACCCATTGCAACGGGACTGTCTCTGAATGAGCTGCTCACCGAAATTCACAGACGCACTCAGTGCAAGAACATCATCTGTGTGACGGATTTAGCACCATTATCTGAAGATGCCGGGGCGCCTCGTCCGCTCTGGCAGAACCTGGCAAACTCAGCCAAGGTAACGGTTTTGGCGTCCAATTTGCCGGGGCAGCCAAGCTATCAATCAAACTCTATGGGCACGACGCTCTTCACTAACTATTTTGCCGAAGGGTTGAAAACCGGTAATGGCGCCATGAATTTGGGGGCAGTGGCTCAGTATGTGTGCCAGAGCACCGAATCGGACGCGCGTAATATGGGCAAGCTGCAGCGTCCACAATTTGTACTTATTTCCGAGAACCATGAACTGGGGGCTGTCCCTATCGGCGTATCGGTCAAGGGCAACCCGCATGACCAGAGTCGGGTTTCTTTCGGGCATCCAATTGACCAACTCGCCTTAACCAGACCGGATTTATTGGCGAGGGCTGGGTCGTCACGCTCTCAATTTAGTGATGGCGCCAAAGACATTCCTAAAAAGCCCATGCCAGAAGCCGATGATGACGATGACGTCCAGGACATCGACTATTCCGCCTATATGGCGAAGATGAAAAAGGATATTCAGTCGAAATGGAAACCACCTAAAGGGATTGAGCAGCGTAAGGTCGGGGTGACTTTCAGTATCAATAGAGATGGTTCAATTCTGGGCGGAACGGTCGTCGAGTCTAGCGGAGTTGAAGAGATCGACAAATCAGCGCTCGATGCTCTTCATGACGCCTCGCCGATTGACCCTTTGCCAAAAGGCTCCCCCAAATCGGTCGATATCAAGTACCGGTTTGACTGGAAGGTTACCCAATGAGTTTTAAACCGATATCGGTTTAGCTTTCAGCCGCCCTGCTGTTAAGGCTCAAAAAGTCCGCCGTTCCGAGATTGAATCTGCTATTAATTCCAGTAGGACGAAGAAGCGCGTTTTTCGGTGCCTGGTTAGGTGTGACGGCTTTAATAAAACACTACGTATTAACCACATAGACGCTCTGCCGCCCCAGACGTATATTGGTATCAAGCTCAAAGGTTGAAAGAACTGGCAAGCCCCTGAAAAATTGACGGTACGACCGCCAGTTACTAAAACCAAGATAAACCCAGAATTCCCCTGTCTGGACACGGAGTAACCAAGAATCATCATGGCCGATTTCACTGGCGACGTTCCAAAAGTTGAGAGTCAAGAGCAGCAGAACATTGCGAATCAGCGCAACGAAGCCCACGCCAACGCGATGAACGAAGTTATGTCATCGCCAAATGTAGTGGCCAGAATTGAAAGCACTGCCAACCTACAGGCAACGTTCGGATCGGACAGCAGCGGCGACAGACAACCTAAGAGTACCGAAGAAATCGGACAACTCTACGGCCGGCAATTAGCCCACGTTGGACCAGAACTTCAAACTGCTCTTATCGATACCGCCAATTGGCACATTGAACGAGCTGCCGGAAGTCCTGAGCTTGTGAAACATATGACGGCTCACAAGGAAAATCTGCAGCAGTATATGACCGCATGACGTCCTCCAATTCGAGTGATTCCGACCGAAAACATTCTGTCGACGATGAACAGAATGGTTCCGACGTGGTTCCACCGGCTAATCAGAATCCTCAAAAGTCCAACAAGCAAGTCGAGTTGGACTTCTGTCTGTTTGAGAAAGGTCCAAAAGCAGCAAAACGCTTTAACGATTTGATTGCCAAGACGCTGAAACTGCAAGAGTAATGGGTCCAGCTTAACAATTTGTCTATCTCGAAACCTGCTTCAGAAGCGGGTTTTTGCATTTTTGAGGGTTTTTGAAATAGGGTTAAACGCCCGACTGGGCAACCTTTGAAGAGGTGTGTGATAGACTACACAGCTTGTATCCACATTCCTAAAACGTCGGAAAATTATCGTGCCTAACATCAAATCAGCCATCAAACGCGTCGAAGTCGCAGAACGCAATCGTCAACGTAATAAATCTTGGAAATCGGCAGTGCGCACTGTTCGCAACGAAGTCGCCGAGTCAGTCAAAGCTGGCGATCCAACCAAAGCATCAACCGCCTTGCACAAAGCCTATCAAGTTATTGATAAAGCTGTAACCAAGGGCATCTTGCACAAGAATTCGGCTGCTCGCAAAAAATCCAGAATGGCTACTGAAGTTCTCAAACTTAGCAGCAAGTCCGCATAGCACTTACATATACGAAAGAGTCCTATGTCATATTTGCATAGACTTCGGGGCGGGCATGAGGCCCGTACACCATTTCGTTGACCGTGTATAGTTGTGACGGGTTCTTGTGGCTGAGGGCTTAAGTTGGAAATTGATGCGGCATCCTGCGCTCAAACGCAGCACGAACAATCCGTTGGGCAGACTCTGGTCAAATTTGATCTCGAGAAAGTAGATGGTCCCATCCATTTTGTTGGCGTCGGTGGGATAGGAATGTCTGCCATCGCTCGGTTGCTGTTGGCCAAGGGCAAAGCTGTTTCTGGTTCTGACAAATCAGAGTCACCAATCACTGACGAATTAGAAGCGCTCGGCGCCAAGATATTCATTGGGCATCAGGCATCGAACGTGAAGGATGCCGTGGCGTTGGTTGTCTCAACAGCGATCACGGATGCGAATCCGGAATATATTTATGCCAAAGAGCATAATTTGCCGATCTGCCATCGTTCTGATTTGCTGTCGATGTTGAGCAAGTCATCAAAAATGATCGCCATCTCCGGTACGCACGGGAAGACGACTACAACCGGCATGGTTGGTCAGATTTTGTTGGATTGCGGAGTTGATCCATCCATCGTTGTTGGTGGCATCTTCGATCGAATTGGATCGAATGCTCATCCTGGAAAGAGCGAATATTTTGTTGCAGAAGCCGATGAAAGCGACAGAACACACGCTCAAGTCACTTCCTATATCTCTGTTTTAACGAATATCGAAGCCGACCATTTGGAAAACTATCCAGGCGGCATCAAGCAAATCCGCGACGTGATGACTTCATTTGCAAATGGCAGTTCGTTCGCTGTTGTAGTTTGTGGTGATGATCAAGGTTGTCGCGCGGTCATGCCTGAAATCGAACCAAGGAAGGTCGTTTACGGCAAGAAGGGCGGCGCAGCCTACGACTACTCATATGAGAGTCTGCCTGGGTTTGGCATGCGCGTTTACAGGAAGGATATTCTGTTAGGCACAGTTGAAC
This sequence comes from Candidatus Obscuribacterales bacterium, assembly GCA_038322035.1. Lineage (GTDB taxonomy): Bacteria > Cyanobacteriota > Vampirovibrionia > Obscuribacterales > Obscuribacteraceae > PALSA-1081. Next base: position 15,558 of record JBBQFO010000011.1, on the reverse strand, counting down.
TGTCGGTGCCGGGCGAACATAACAAGTTGAATGCGTTGGCAGCAATGGCTGTGGCGCTGGAGATGGGTTTGGAGTTCGAGCCGATTGCGGAAGGAATTTCAACCTTCACTGGCGTAGACAGACGGTTTCAGATAATCGGCGAGCACAACAAAATTGTTGTAGTTGATGATTATGCTCACCATCCGACTGAAGTAGTGGCGACCTTGCAGGCTGCTCGGCAGTACATCCAGGGCAAGAAAGATCTGAAGCGCACCGTCGCTGTTTTTCAACCGCACCAACCAGGTCGCTTGCGCGATTTGTGGGATGAGTTTTGCGATGCCTTCCCGTTAGCTGATGTGCTCCTCGTTGTAGACGTATATGTTGCGCGTGGTGGCGGTATCGAAAATATCAATTCAGAGCGCTTCGCCAAAGAAGTTAAACATCCAGGTGCAATCTACATCGGCGGTCCGACTGAAGATTTGACCGAGAAAGTGGCTGCACATTTAGTGCCCGGTGATCTTGTCATAACCATCGGTGCCGGCGACATCACAAATTTGGGTCCGGCGCTCATTCAGCACCTGAAGCAAGGGCAGTCCAATGGAAGCACAAAGTAACATCCCGCTTTGGCGCTACACGAGTTTGAAGATCGGTGGCGAAGCAGGTACTTTCTGTCAGCCGGAATCGATTGACGAATTAGTGCACTTGATGGAAACCCTGAAAAATCAGGACCAGCCGTGGTTTGTTCTCGGCGGCGGTTCGAATTTGCTCGTCTCATCGGCAGGCGTGAAAGGAACAGTGATTCGCACCGCTCAGATGAAGCGCATGGAAAATCCTGAGCCGAACATTGTCGAAGCCGATGCTGGAGCGCGACTACCGCATTTAGCTCGATTTGCTGCATCGAAGGGACTGTCTGGGTTTGAATTCTCTGTAGGAATTCCGGGCACCGTTGGTGGAGGCGTGATTATGAACGCCGGTGCGCACGGAAGTTGTATGTCCAATTTGATTGAAACTGTCACCATATTCGATACTGAAAAGGCGGAAATTGTCACTCTGCGCAACGAAGATATTGGTTTTGTATATAGAAGATGCAACCTTGATCCTGCCAAGCACGTTGTCTTGTCAGCACGGTTCAGACTTACGGATGAGCGCCCCGATGTGATCGAGGCAAAGATCAAACACAACGAAGAATATCGTTGGAAGACTCAGCCGCTTGGTTGGCCGAACGCCGGCAGTACATTCAAAAACCCAGAGCCGACACGCAGTGCGGGTTCTCTGTTGGATCAAGCTGGAGCAAAGCAGCTTAGGGAAGGGAATGCGGCAGTATCGGCAGTGCATGCCAACTTCGTCATTAACATGGGCGGCGCCACCTCAGATGAGGTGACCAATTTGCTTAAGCACATGCAAGAGTCTGTTTACCAAAAATTCGATGTCAGACTGCATCCTGAGTGGAAAATCGTCGGCGATTTTACAAACTCTGAACGAGAAGTTTTCCAGTCTTAGCAGGAGAAAATGCGGCAAGCTAACAGCTTCACGCTATTATTTGTTGTGGCGGTGCAATAGTGTCGCGACTAATAAATAGTTTCAAAGTGTGAGTTCTACCGTGGTCACTATGACGCAAAGCGAGACACAATCAGGCGTTCAGCTAGTGCCCATCAATTCGTCTCGATATGGCGAAAAGGGCGATGTTGTGCTGATGATGCCCGGTTGGGGTCTCACTTTGGATTCCATGCGGATTCTAGGAGAGCTGTTGGGCAAATGGAATCAAGTGATCATCGTCGATATGCCGGGATTTGGTAAATCACCAAAACCTGATGCCGACTGGGATACCACTCAATATGCGGAACGCATGGCCAAGTATATCGATGAAGAAAATATATCGCCTGCGCACATTCTTGGACATTCTTTCGGTGGTCGTGTGGCAATCCGTCTGGCAAGCCACTTTCCTGACAAAGTGAAAAGTGTTGTTCTGATCAATTCTGCTGGATTACAACGTCAATTGACTGGACAAAGAAAGTTCAAATCGATGCGCTCGAAAATTTTGTCTAAGAGTTGTAAGGCTGTCGATGCAGTGTTTGGCACTAAGACATTCCAGAATTGGTTCGCACCAAAATTCGCTTCATCTGATTATTTGAATGCGGGACCGATGCGCAACATCATGGTCAAGTCAGTGACCGAAGACTGCACTGCCGACGCGGTCAATGTCAAGGCACCGACCTTCATGTTGTGGGGCGAAAAGGATGACGAGACCCCTGTTGAATTTGGCGAGCGATTTAAGACTCTGATCAAAAATTCGCAGCTTGTCGTTATGCCAGGCAAGGATCATTTCCCCTTCATGGATGAAGGTGCACATCTCTGCGCCAGCTACATCTTGAAGTTCTTCCGCAGTCTAGATACGACGGCAACAGATGCGGTTCGAGGCGAGGAACGCTAGGTGAACGATCTGATCGCCCCAATCAGCACAATTGTTTGTTTGAGCTGTGCATTTTATTTTTTCTACCGCAGGCTACTGCGCTATCTACAATTTTTACAGCAAGAAGACTACGAGTCAGCTCGTTTTTTAGATTGGTTGATAGAGCGAAAGGCATTCGACCGCCGTGGCAGTCTGACCAGCGTCGCTGGCATCGCATTGAATGGACTTTCGGCTCTGCCAATGCTCGAAACCGCCGCTCTGAACGTCGCTGTTGCGGTCGGATTAGCGTATGTGGCGAGTCGCGAGGAGGACCCTCGAACGGCTGGTAAGCTTGCTTTGAGGATGACAGAGAGAGCCAAACGAATCTTCAATCTCGCTTGCACAATCTATCTGCTCAGTGCGCTGATTCTAGTGTTTTACGCTCTCTCGGGTCCTTCTGGTGCTTTGCCCGTTGCCTATGGTTCTAGCAAAGCTTTTGAATTCAAAGTAGCCATGATCGGCTTCTGGATTATTCAGCTGGTTGCATTTTTTGCTGAACCGCTGATTCTGGTTTTGGCAAACGCATTGCTCGACCCATACGAAAAGGGACTGCAAGAAGACTTTGCCAATCAAGCTAGAGGCATTCTCAGCAAAGTGCACCCGTTTGTGATCGGCATCACCGGAAGTTATGGAAAGACAAGTAGCAAGGTTCTTCTCACCGACATTTTGAACAGTGTCGGCCCCACTTTCACCACTCCGCGCAGTATCAACAGCTACATGGGCGTGACGCGCGAGATCCGTGAGCGCATGAAGCCTCAGCACAAGTATGCTGTGATCGAGATGGGCGCTTATTACACTGGATCGATCAAGCGTATGTGTACCTTGACGCCGCCCAACGCTGCCATCGTCACCGCCGTTGGTGCCATGCACCTGGAGAGATTTGGCTCGCAAGAGAATGTTTTCAAAGCTAAATCTGAACTTGCGGAAGCTTTGCCCAAAGACGGAATACTCGTCATCAATGGTGACTACGAGTATTGTCGCAAAATGGCGGAGAATCACAAGGACAAGCGCCTCTTCATTTATGGATTGGATGAAGCGAGCGGGTCTGTAGATGCCTTGATGTTCGACATTGAACCGACAGCGAAGGGGACAAACTTCTCTATCCGCTGGCAAGGTCAAGTCTATACTGGCTCTACATCGCTTTTGGGCAAGCCCATGTTGTCTAATGCGCTTGCCACATTCACTATGGCTTGTGTGTTGGGACTGAATCCGGAACTCGTTCTTGCTGTAATCAAAAACGTAAAAACAGAATCAAATCGTCTTGAACCGCAGCGTGCAGCGATCGCTTCGTTGCAAGCAGTGCGTAATGGCAAGCCCCCTCGTGACGGAAATATTCTGCGCTTGAACGATGCCTACAACTCAAATCCGCAGGGATTCAAAGGCGCTCTGGAGGTGTTGCAGCGTGTTGCTGGCGGGCGAAAAGTTCTAGTTACTCCTGGAATGATCGAGCTCGGAGATCGTCAATTTGAAGAGAATAAAAATTGTGCGAAGAACGCCGCTTCGTTTTGCGATCTTGTCATCGTAGTTGGCGGCACCAACAAGCAATCGTTGATGGAAGGTCTGAATGAAGGCGGTCTGAATACGGAGAAGCTCAAGCATGTTGATTCGATGCGTGAGGCTTTGAATTTCCTGGCCGAAGAATATTGTGTCGACGGCGATGTCGTTTTGATTGAGAATGACTTGCCTGACTTGTACGAATCTGTACCGACATTTTAGAGAGAACTATGCAAAACGGTGACAGAACAAGAAAAACGGTAGCCGTCATGTTTGGTGGCAGATCTGTTGAGCACGAAATTTCGATCATCACTGGATTACAGTTAATCAAGGCGATCGACGTCGTTAAGTACAATCCGCTGCCAGTCTATATCGCACCGTCTGGTAAATGGTATGCCGGCAATGGATTGTTGAATCGAGAATTCTACCGACGCATGCCGGCGTCGTTGACTGAAGTGGATGAAGTGACGCTGTTGCCTCAACCAGATGTTGGTGGACTAACAGTTCTGCGCCCGGGTAAGGGTAGCGATTTTTCGCTCGACACCAGCACAGAAAGACGGGTAATCCCTGTGGATGTTTTTTTTGTTTCGTTTCACGGCACATTTGGCGAAGATGGATGCATTCAAGGTGTATTGGAAATGGCGGAAATGCCTTACACCGGATGTGGTGTCTTGTCGGCTGCCGTGGGAATGAGCAAGTATCATTGCAAAAAGTTGCTAGAGAGCCACGGCATACCAGTTTTGCCTGGTGTTGTAGTAACTCGAGAATCAATTGAAATCAATCTTGGAAATAATTTGACTCAAGTGAGAGAGCAGATTATGAGCAGTCCAGGGCTAGAAAAATTTCCGTTGTTTGTCAAACCTGTCAATTTGGGATCGAGTATCGGAATTTCTAAAGTTAAAGACAAAGCCGGTCTTGATGCGGCGTTGCTGCAAGTGTTCAAGTATGACTATAGTGCCATCGTTGAACCTTGCCTCGACAACAAAATGGAAATCAACGTTTCAGTTTTGGATGATACTGAGCCAATCGCATCGGTATTGGAAATTCCAGTTTCGTCGACTGGTGATGAATTGACGTACGAAGATAAATACATGCGAGGTGGTGGCTCCAAGAAAAATGCACCGCAGTCGCAGGGGATGGCTGGATTGACGCGTGTGATTGATCCGCAGGACATGAAACAAGAGATGAAGGATGCCGCGCAGGACTATGCTAGAAGAGCGTTTAAGGCACTTGGATGTGCAGGTGTGGCTCGCATTGACTTCATGGTGGATTTAAACGACAACCAACTCTATTTCAATGAAATCAATACATTGCCAGGTTCGTTAGCGTTTTATTTATGGATGAATTCGCATCCGCCAATCTTCTATACTGACATGCTCAGTCATATCATCGAACGTGCGGAACTTCGTAGTCACCGCCGTTCATCGCTGTCGCGTGAGATTGGCTTCAAAGCACTCTTCAAGTAAAAAAACAGAATTTAGATAAATTGTCGGTTGGCCCAATTGCGCATTTCCCGCCCCTATGGAAAAATTCCAATGGGACTCTTCGCTTCCCCATTGGCACTGAAACAAATGCCGTGAAGAATGCAGGCTACGAGTGCATTCTTCCCTATTTTTTACGGAGCGTCGGCCGCCAGCCGCATGGGGCCGCCGGTCTCCAGAACCACTCAGCTCTTAAACTTCTCCTGCCACCAAGACTTCAATTTATTCAGAAGCGTTGGATGCCCTTTGGACATTTTTCTAGACCGAGTATCATTCACGGATTTCAGCGCCTGGTCTCGAGTATCGCGTTGAGACTTGAGCGCATGGTCTCGAGTATCGCGTTGAGACTCTGGGTTCGAAGGACGTGGACGTTGCTGTTCCTGCCAGTTTTCTGGCCAAGCCGCAGTATCTTTCATAACACCGCGACGCAGAGAAGTGAACGACCCCGACGCGTACTGCATCTGGATCTGGGCTTCTTCCGGAATCTCAAAGTCTGGATGAATCTCGTGATAGATCCGATAAAGTTCATAACGCACATCCCTTGCTGTCAGTGGTCTGTCTCCAGGATTGTGCGCAGTCAGTCGACGAACCAAGTCATCCAAAGTGAGCAACACTTGTTTATTGATGTGTCGTGGTGCGCTGACTGAAAGCGGCTTTGGACGTTGACCAGTGAGAAGGTGACCCAGCGTTGCACCAAGCGCGTAGAGATCGCTGCGTGTCTCTGGTTTTCCAAAATATTGTTCCGGTGGCGAGTAGCCCGCAGTTACTACACGCGTGGCAGATTGTTTTGGTGCAAACGATCGCGCAATCCCGAAGTCGATGAAAACGACCTGACCATCTGGTGTGAGCATGAGATTACTTGGTTTCAAATCTCGATAAATAATCGGTGGATCCTGCTCGTGCAAATATTCCAATACTTCGCAACACTGAATGGCAATCTCAACTGTCGCTTCTGAATTGAAGGGTCCGTAAGTGGCTACGATCGATTCCAGATTTTTGCCGGGCACGTAGTCCATAACGAGGAAATACTTGCCATCACTGGTGGTATGGTCGTCAAAAAAGCGCACAATGCCTGGATGATCGAAACGCCGTAGCAGATTCGCTTCGCGTTTGAACAGACGAATTGCTTCTTCGTGCTCGTCAGGGTCTGAATGTTTACTGATTAGTTGTTTGACGACGCACGGCGAATTACCTGCCTTTCGATCTTCGGCAAGATAGATGATGCCCATACCGCCCTGACCCAGCGGCTGGCAAAACCGATAGCGCTGGAACCATGCGTCAGAGTTTTCGGCCACTAGGAAGCGTCCCCCATCCGCTCGTTGAAATCGCTGTATATACCCGTGGTACCTTCATTTGCACAACATCTCATACCCTGAGTTTTAGCGTCCTAAGCTGGCTTGCAGACCTGAGGTGTGGGCCGGTGTCCTCTGAGGCGCGCTGACAGGACACGCCTGGTGATACTCGAACCGCGCAGTGCCTGGCACTTGTAGTCGATTAATTGCGGTTTTTGGTCCCAGGTGGGATTTTAGAATACGCAAAAAATTACTTAGAAAATGTGTTGACATACATTCGTATGGTATGTATTCTAAACACATCTCCCCAATTGATACCAAATTTCACCTGGGTTTGCCCGGAGGTAAAAATCATGAGTTTTGCAATCATATCCGTTGTGGGGAATCTTACACGACCGCCCGAGCAAACGGCGTTTGCCAGCGGAAAAACGAGAACAACTTTTGTAGTTGCTGTGAATGTCAGAAGTCGAAATACCGAGAAGCCATCTGACAGCGCAGACTTCTACAAGGTCGAAGCATGGGGCAGGCTGGGCGAGTTAGCCCTGATGTACCTGTCCAAAGGAAATCAGGTAACCGCTAACGGGCGGTTGGTGATGGACAAATGGGTTGATAAAGAAGGACGCGAGCGAATTACTCCCACGATCAAGGCTGAGAATCTTGCCTTTCCAAGACGAGTTGAATCAGTTGATGAGTTTGGAAATGCCACGCGCTTCGACAATGAGTTTGCGGATGAAGGAGCGGATAAGGACCGCACCGTGACAAACATCAAAGCAGCAGCGAACGCAATGATGAGTCCATCCGTAATGACGACGTCAAGGTCTGCCGACACTGCTAAAGCTGCGACATCAGCCACGACAATGGCGGCTAGCAGCAGAAAAACGCAGACTGCCTGACGTCACACAACAATGGCTCTGTAGGGGCGTCTTGACGATCGGATTGCTCAACCGGTCGACCCAAAACGTCCCCTACTAGAAGAGCTACCGCCTTCTCTCTGTGCTCCGTAGTGGGTACGGAGGAAGGCACCCGAAAAACACAAAGTTTCCTCCCACCACACACACGGTATTTTGACCACCAAAGAGAATAGGGAAAAGCTTGGGGATAGGCTTTTCCCCTTTTTCTGACAACAATGAATCACGACCAGAGGGCTCTTTTAGGCTTTGGCACCATATTTGGTACCAAAGTTTATTTGCATTTGAGTGCCATAGAGAGTCAAGCGGCACTGAGGGTATAACCTTATTATTAACAGCTTGAGCGCGACAAGTCATGATCACCGATATTCCTTCAACGCCAGACGATGCTCCCTCTGGAGAACGACGCGACGACTTCAGTCCAGGCGATGTTCTGGACGGGCGCTATCGTGTTGAATCCGTCCTGGGATCGGGCGGAATGGGCATGGTTTACCGCGTCACTCAAATGTTTGTCGATAAGCAGTTTGCGCTAAAGACGATAATTAAGGGTCAGTTATCGGAAGTGAAAATTAGAAGATTTCAGCAGGAGGCTAGAGCTGTCTTTTCTCTGGATCATCCAAACATTGTGGCAGTTAAGGATTTTGGCATCATTGAAGAGATGACTCCGTTTCTCGTCATGGAATTGATCGATGGAGAGAATTTGAGTGAGCGCTTGAAGCGTACTGGTCGCTTGCCGCTTGAAGAGATTATTCCGATTTTCGTGCAAACATGTTTCGGTCTTGGATATGCCCACGATCAAGGAATTGTTCATCGAGATATCAAGCCGAGCAACATAATGCTTTTGAACGGTATCGCATCTGGTGCTGAGGGTAGTATCAAAATCGTGGACTTCGGAATCGCGAAATTTGCTCAAAGTGACGGCGGTGATATTCAAGCCTTGACCAAGACCGGTGAGATATTCGGAAGTCCATTTTACATGAGCCCTGAGCAATGCACCGGTGAGCGCGTCGATCATCGTGCTGACGTTTACTCACTGGGTTGCGTGTTATTCGAAGCGTTGACTGGTGCTCCGCCATGTGTCGGCGACAATGCTCTTTCAACGATGATGCAGCATCAGATAGCGAAACTACCGTCTCTCAAAGAAGCTTCCATGGGACTCGAATTTCCGGCGGAGCTGGAAAGAATTGTGGCCAAGATGTTGGAGAAAAATCCCGAGAACAGATATCAAAAGCTCGGTATTGTGGCTCACCGTTTAGCCTCTCTGGGTCAGATGTCATCGCAGACTATAGTTCCCAGTGATAGAACGCTCGAATTTAGCAAGGCTCCTGTAAAAGTGAAAGTTGCTGAATCCATCACGTTGTCTAAGTCGAAATTTTTTGCACTAGTAGGCATTACTGGACTTATTGTTGCAATGGCGGCAGGAATATTTGGTTATTTTCTGGGACGGGATCAGTCTCATGGTTCGACACAATCAGCATCGAATCGAGTTGCGTCAAAGCAGGATGCTACGACACAGGACGCTACGACACAGGACGCTACGACACAGGACGCCTCGATACAAGTCGCATCTAAGCAAGACCCATTGAAACTAACTTACCCGGACTCAAAGGTGAGTAATAAAGAGCAGCGCGTCGCACTGCCTCCTCCTGTTTTAATTTCCTCTATAAATCCCAAGCCAATACCTCTTGGGGCCCGCGAAATCAGCGGTTTTTCCTTCCCTAAAAATATCTGCGTTGGAATTCTCAAAGTAGATAATCAACTACCGAAATCCGTTGTGGGAGAAAAATCGGTTGATAGAAAAAGCAAACTGACTTTCTATACGCGACATGCATCAAAGAATGTTCCGTCGTTTCTGAACAAATTTCGTGACGATGATCTGAATGGTTTGGAATGCGTTTTCAGAAAGCCGGAAGAAGTAATTGAGATTGTCCGAAAGTGGAAACGCCTGGAGAATCTGTCATTTTTCGATTCGGTAGTCAAGGCCATGCCTGGGGCCGAAAGTCATGATGAAACTCCTATAGTCGATGAACTTCTGCCATCTGTTGATAAATTGACGACTTTAACTTCTCTTGGGCTGTGCGGTCGAGGTGTCACCGGTGATAGTGTCGCAAAAATGTCTCTACTTCGAAGTCTTCGTGCGATCAAACTTAAAGATATCCGCAACATCGAGCCGCTTTTAAAGGTGCTTCCACAGCACAATAACATCGAAGAAGTCTGGCTAATAAACCAAGGTACTGATACTCGCCAACTTGAACTTTTGGCGACGATGGGAAATTTAAAATCCCTGACAATAAGGCGCAGTCGGTTAGAACCGGATTCTCTCTCGATATTTTTGACAATGAAAAAATTGAAGAATCTAACCCTGGATCGAAATAATTGGAGTGATGAAGACAAGAAAAAATTCAAGAGAGCATTTCCAAATTGCCGATTTGAGCCAGTCATCGATGTTCAATATTGGTTCCTTCTGCCTGACCGTCCCTTTTTGAGTTTGAATTCGAAAACAAACACTGATGATCAAAAGTCAGCGCCAAAAACTTCAGCGATAAAAGCGTCCGAACCACACTTGGATATCAGTGACTCCAAGGGGGATTTTGTATTGGTCGATAAGTTTATGCAGGGAAAGGGCGGAAAGTTTGATATTGCTAGAGTTCTTGTTCGTCCTGATGACCTTGAGGAGCTGGGCGCAACCCCTAAGGAAATACACATGATTGCTAACTATCCCTTCGATCAGATCGAGCCGCACGAAAGGGAATTTGACCGAAGATTCGAAGTGGAATTGAAAAAGCCAACTAAATGGTCGCATCGATAGTGTCTATCATGTGTGATTGATCAATCATCGCCAATCACCACATGCTTCGACATTTCTGCCATGTTGATACCGCTTCTTGGGATTATTAAACTGGAATCAAATCTCCGCCCTTTCTTTTCCAGTGTCTTCCTATTGCCACTGCTTCTAGAAATCTTTCGGTCGCATCCCCGGCGTCGTCGGTTTCAGCTAGAACAACTCCACTCAAGTCTTTCTGGTTTGTCAATTTCAGACCAACAAGATTGAGAGCTTTCCTTACTACTTCAACACCTTCCCCTGCGGTTCCGATCGCTTTGAAGTGTTTGAAAGTCTCATTGATGAAAAGCAGTGCCGCAGCATCAGCTTGCAATGCACTAGAACTTTTACTACCTCCAGTCACATACAACGCATCGAACAATACTGACCCGGTAGTCGGCAGAGCGAAATCGACGTCATGACCGTTACCATCCGCATCGAACACAGAACCCCCATGAGGAGCAACAACGCATGGTACTGCGCCTTCCTCGACTAACTTCTCCGAAATTGCAGTCGTCATTGAACTATCAAACCCATCGGCGACCAGTAACGCCACTTTTCTGGTCTCTAATCCAGGTTTTGGGTTTCGCAAAATACTCAAGGCTGCTGATTCTTTAAATGGTTTCTTTGTCAGCTGCGGTTGATAGCTTGATGTGTCAGTGTCTGCGGGGACCTGCTGATTTAGGTTTCCATCAATTTTCCTCGGCACTTTCAAACCGATTCCCTGCCCTACTTTTTCTGCCAAATCGCCATCAACCTGCGCCAATACAACCAGCATTCTTTGTTTTATCTCTGGAGAGATTACTTTATTCAATTCGAACTGTAGTGCTTCGCTGATGTGCTGCTTCTCAACCTCGTTTTGACTGTTATAGAACATTGTTGCCTGGCTAAAGTGATCGAAGAAACTTTCTGAGCGATCTCGTAATTTGACGCCGTCAACTGGTTGCGGGAATGAGGCAAAGCCACCCTTTGCGGCGCCAGCTTGGAACGGACAGCCACCGCCGGTGGTGTTGGGCTGATAGCTAGCTACGCCCGGATTTATTGTTTGACGCATGTGTCCGTCCCGCTGATTATTAGTCACAGGAGCTAGTGATTTGTTGATTGGCAACTCATGGAAGTTCGGACCACCCAATCTCTTTAATTGTGTATCCAGGTATGAGAAAAGTCGTCCCTGCAATAGTGGGTCGTTAGAGAAATCGATCCCTGGAACGATGTGACTTATGCAAAAAGCCACCTGTTCAGTTTCAGCAAAATAATTATCGACATTGCGATTAAGCGTCATCTTTCCGATCGGTACAACTGGCACTAGCTCTTCTGGAATCAGCTTGGTCGGATCTAATAAATCAAAGTTGAATTTGAACTCGTCCTTCTCTTCGACTATCTGCACTCCCAGTTCCCACTCCGGGAAAGCACCACTATTGATTGCTTCCCAAAGATCCCGTCTGTGAAAATCTGGATCTTTCCCAGAAATTTTGACCGCTTCGTCCCAGAGCACTGAATGCACTCCCAGCAGTGGTTTCCAGTGAAACTTGACGAATCGTGACTGCCCGCTCTCATCGATCAATCTGAAAGTATGTACGCCGAAACCTTCCATCATGCGCAAGCTGCGCGGGATGGCTCGGTCAGACATTAACCACATCAACATGTGGGTGGTCTCGGTCGAAAGAGAAATGAAATCATAGAACGTGTCATGAGCGGAGGACGCTTGAGGTATCTCATTGTGAGGTTCTGGCTTTACTGCGTGTATAAAGTCTGGAAACTTGACTGAATCCTGAATGAAAAACACTGGCATGTTGTTGCCGACCAGGTCAAAAATGCCCTCATCGGTGTAAAACTTGACGGCGAAGCCTCTCACGTCACGCGCTAAGTCCGTAGATCCCCTCGATCCGCCAACTGTGGAGAATCGAACAAATACTGGAGTGGGCTTTGAAGTTCGATTTAAAAAGCCGGCTTTCGTGTAAGCGTCATTTCCCTCATATGCTTGAAAGCTGCCATGCGCTCCAACGCCTCTTGCATGCACAACTCTCTCAGGAATTCTTTCGTGGTCGAAATGAGTCAATTTTTCTCTCAGCAGAAAATCTTCTAAAAGAGACGGACCGCGAGTGCCAGCCTTGAGAGAATTTTGATCGTCAGATACTCTCAGCCCCTGGTTGCTCGTTAAATACGCATCGTCAGAATTGACCGTGAATTGACGCAACTGTTCAATCTTTTCGCTTGTTTCCACCGGTGCACTCTTTGCTGTCGCAGGCTTTGCCTTCGCAGCATCTTTTTTGGGGCTATCTTTTTTCATCGAATTGTTCCTTTTGCCAAATTTACGATTTGGTGCTTCAATCACTGCTCCACGCCGCTTCACATGTTTTTGCCGATACGGCGCGACCGACCGCTAGATTGGCATAGTCCAGTACCATGTAGTCTCTCTCGAACCGGAGTGACCCGGCTCAGGTGAGACTGTTTATCCGTCCAGCTTAATTACACTTTTGATAAAGTGTAGATTGAATTGCTACATTTTTAGGTTAATTTTGCCCACCGAGTTTCGCAGCTGCGGCACAGTCAATCTCCGACGCTCTTAGCGCCACTCAAATCAGCCAAGTCAGCAATAGTTAATCGCATTGAATTGCTGAGTTTAGTCGCACGTACAGTCAGTTCGCAATGAAAAGCAATGGCAGAGCAATCAGGGTGATTTTTTGTACTTCAACGCACCACCCCCGATACCGCGCACCAAACTACTGTTCACGACGCTATTCAATGCAATGACAACCAGTATCGGAATCACCACAAGCTGTCGGAAAGGAGCCAGTAGTCGTAGATTGCGCCGAGGCAATCGGTGTCCAAGTGGAGGTAGTGATGCAGTGAAAGTAACCGTGTTCAAATTGGCGACCGTTCTGCAACTCACATGACCGCTGCACTCTTATGTGTGCGAAAATCTCGTCAAGTTTGAGAGTGAGGAATGTTGATGCCAAGAATATGCGGTTCGTTTGTTCTAAGTTTGCTGTTGCTCACTACTTTGCTGTCTCCGGCATACGCACAACAGAGAAAGTTGAAGCCGATCACAATCGCTCAATTTGGACACGTCTTTCTGTACATGCCAATTTATGTGGCGATGAGAAAAGATTTTTTCAAAGACGAAGGTCTTGATGTGAAACTCGTCAGCACCGGGGGCGACGAGAAGACCTTCACCGCCGTGATAACCGGCAACGCTCAATTCGGAGTATCAGATCCTACCTTCACAGCCATTGCCAGAGAACGCGGACAAGGAGGCAAGGTCGTGGCCGGCATCGTACGCGGAGTTCCATTTTGGGTAGTGACCTTCAAAAAGGACATAGTCAAGTTCGACCAGGCAGATAAATTCAAAGGGTATCGGGTCGCCACATACACTGCGCCTTCGACTAGCTATGCAGTGATGAAAAAGATATTGCAAAATGGTGGCAAGAAAATTGATGCAAAAATTGTTCAGGGCGCATTTGGAACACTGCTGTCTTTGTTGAAAGCAAATCAAGCTGACATGGCCCTCGACATCGAACCGATTGTTTCCATCGCCACAAATGAAGGCGCGCACATTGTCTATTCCCCCGCTAAAGTGCTGGGAGATTTCGCTTTCACAGGCCTTACCGTGTCCGATGATTATCTGAAAAAAAATCCCGATGACATTCAGAAAGCGGTGAATGCGATTGCAAAGGCAATGGAGTTCATTCAAAAAGATTTCGAAGGGACTGTGAAAATTGCATGTGCGGATTTTCCTGAAGTGAAGGAAGCTGTCGTAAGAGACGCTCTCAAGCGCCTGATCACCGAGGGTACAATTCCGCAATCACCAATGCTTCCAGAAAAGGCCTGGAATAATGCCATTACCATGCGCAAAGAAATCGGTGATCTGACGAGCTCCGGTGCATACAAAGAAAATGTGGACATGCGCTTTGCCAACAAAGTCAGTAAGCCTGTAGGCTCACCTGCAATGTCCCCGAAGCCTGTAAAAAAATGATTAGCGAGACAGCACCACTACTGTCAATAGACAATTTATGTTTTGAATTTGACGGTCACACCCAGAATATTGTCGACTCGTTAAACTTGAGTGTCGGTGCAGGCGAAATCGTTTGCATTTTAGGCGCCAGCGGCTGTGGTAAAACTACTGTCTTGAATTTGATCGCGGGGCTGTTGAGACCAAAATCAGGCGCGATCAATCTTCAATCTGACACCCAGAAGAGAAATAGTATTGGTTATATTTTTCAATCGGACGCGCTCTTCCCGTGGCGCACAGTGGAGGGCAATCTCATGCTTGCTTTCGAATTAAACAAGAAGCTGGATCGAAGCAATGCTAAAGAAACCATGCAACAGTACCTTGCGATGTTTCATTTGAATCCGCAGACACTTTCGAAATATCCAGCCCAATTATCAGGAGGTATGCGCCAGCGAGTGAGCATTATTCAGTCATTGATGTTTGATCCAGAATTGCTTTTATTGGATGAACCATTTTCGGCGCTCGATTATTATACGAAATTGAAACTTGAAGAAGAATTTCGCCAACTAATTAAAGAAAAGAAAAAGGCTGCCATTCTCGTCACTCATGACATTGAAGAAGCTGTAGCTATAGGAAATCGCGCTTACATTATGAGCGACGGCAAGTTGTCCAGAGAGTTCCAAATCAAACAAGACACAGTTGATCAAGGTAACGTTCGGGGAACCGAAGAATTCGCAAAGCACTATCGAGAAATTTGGTCCGAGCTGAAATCGATAATCGGTGACGAGTGAATAATTTCGAAAGCTCAAAACTCAGCTTGGTTCAGCGATTACTGTATCTGGTGCCACTGACCGTATTCATTATTGTCTGGCATTTTGTCACCTATGGCGATCAACAAAGGCAATTTATTTTTTCTAGTCCTGAAAAAGTTTTTCAAGCGCTGGTTCGGACCATTCAAAGCGGCGAACTGTTAGTGAACTGTCAGGTCACGATCATGGAAGCACTGATCGGCTTTGCGTTAGGCACGACAGTAGGCGCTGTCGTTGGCTTGTCGCTCTGGTATTCACGTCTTGTCGCACAAGTGTCAAAGCCGTACGTGACAGCGCTTGCAACGGTGCCAATATTCGCTCTCGCGCCAGTGATTATTTCCTGGTTTGGAATTGATATTCTTTCAAAGATTGC
>JBBQFO010000010.1:0-45394 GCA_038322035.1 Candidatus Obscuribacterales bacterium | reverse complement strand
AAGAGGCACTTTCGCCACCTAAATCGATGAAGGATGTAGAGAAGTTTTTGACGGATCACTTGTATGTTGAAGGCGATATGCGTTTCGGACCTGATTCAATACAAGTGCTCACTGATGATGACGAATTGCAGCTTGCTTACTACTTCTTCGATGACAATTATTTGAAAGCCAATGGCGAAAAGGCGAGCTTTCTGGTGCATCAAGAGTGGAAATTGCCGGAGAGTTTTTCTAGTCGCTCAACAATTTTGAAGGAAGACGCCGTTCCAATCCATCCTGCTGGAAGTGGAAGCGGAACGACATATTGCGCCTTTCTCTCGTACTATGATGGTGGCAATCTGGACGATATTGACGGACCGATTTGCATCAACGGGATTCGACTTCCCAATTTAGTAAAGTATCTCCAGGAGGCATTGCCTTCGGCATCTCCTGACTCAGATTCTGACTGGCCTTTCGAACTACGCTTGATTCGCTCGCAGCTCCCAGAGCGCATTGAGCATGCCAATATAACGGATTTGGAACGTGTCTTGCGGCAGTCGAGTCGATGTCCTATCGCTAAAATAACCAACGCAACTGATTGGACCAAATTTGGAAATCAAAGTCTTTCCCAGGTCAAGGCGGACTTTGAGATGCTTTCGCAATCGGTGGGAGCAAACGAAACGTCCGCAATTGAGCCGCCGTTGATTCAAGTTGACGAACATGTTGCTCAAATTTCTATTAATACTGAAACTTGGGATAAAGTAAAGCTGTATCAGCGTTGGATCCTTTTCGATGACTTATGGGCAGGAAACAATTCTGATCTTGCCAACAGCATTTTATGCTACGCGAAAAGATGGGATGTGCTGTCATAGCGCCGCCAATCCCGTGTCACTTGCTCGACTCATTGGTGCTAAATGAAACGACTAATTTTTCGATGCCGTTTCACATTCTAATCTTCTGCCGATCCGTTTCGTCTGTGATGGGGCTTTCTTACAAACATCGAGTCATGCAGATCTTGCAGACGTACTCTCTGCAAGTCGTGGCGACGCCCCCACTGATTGGATATCTGCACTGTTTGTGTTTCTGCATCGAAGCCAACGATTGATAGCACATGCCCCCCGCGCATTCTTCCATTAAACATTGGTCCGCTGACATCGACTCCAACGACTATTGGAAAGTTGTTGGCATCTCGTGCTTGAGTCAATGCAGCAGCAAGCTCTCGAACATTAGTAACCACGATGGTGCCATCTGTGGTGTGTGCATCACCGGCTAGTTGATGACCCAAGATGTAACCTGGCTCCATACCTAAGTTCTCGCCGACTCGATTAATTTGGCGCAAGTTTAGGCCACCAAAACTTTCAGCTGTTCTTGCCGCATGGCTTGAGATGCGATCGTTGTTCGAGCGTGTCAGTCCCTCTCCTGTGGCGGTCATGCCGCGAGCATCGGCTGCGTGCCGTCGGTCTCTTTGTAGATAACGGAAGCTTGGATCTAGCCGTTGATAGTAATCGTTTAGAGCCGTAACATCGAAAATTTGACTGGCGTAGTTTCGCAATCCATCGCCGTTTGATGGGAGTATTGTGGCTTCGCTGTCGGGTCTGAGTGAGGCTCTGTCGATCGTTGCTCTGAATCCGAATCTGCTGGTGTAGCCACCGGTGAGTCCGACTTCTGCAACGAGTGCTGCTGCACGGTCTGGATTTCGTGTGTACATGCGCTCTTCCAGCGCTGTCACGTTGCAGGTTCCATGATTCCCCTGGTCGATGTCTCTCGGTCTGGCGCTGTTGTCCATGATTCCCGTCGCCAGCAATTGTCTTTGCTGTAGTGTTAGTGGTGATCTATGGTTCCGATCTGCAAGCAGTCTAGTCGTCGCATCGTACACTAAGGCGATCTGTTCATTCGTCAACGGTGGCCTTCGCTGTTCGAGTACTCGCATGCTTTCTGAAATATCTCTCGACAAATCGCGAGGCATACGAGTGATTTCACTGGTCAAATCAGAGCGCAGTCTAGCAATGTCTTGCTCCGTTATCGGCGCTACTCGGGTCGGTTCACCGATAACTTCAGGCACCCTGATCGCATTGTTGACTCGAACTTCCTGCGGGGGAGTTGAATATAGCGATTCTAGTGCTCCAAAATTGAGAGCACCGGAAGCACTGATCGCATTATCGTTCTCTGGAGCACGGGGCTCAGACCCCTGGCGCTGATAAGTCTGCATCTCCGCCAGTGACACCAGTGGACGCGCTTGGCTAGTAGGCTCTGGCGCGACGACGCGATCGTCTGCCCGAGCCGAAACTCTGTCGCTCATTTGAATAGTCCAATCGATAGTAAGTGTGAACTATTTGAAGATAGCGATTTGCTGTGACAGAGTTATGGCAGCACACTTGCTTGATTCTCTGCCGGGATGATTACTCTTGCACCATGCGTGGTGCCAAAACTCCCCTCTCTGATTATGGAATGCCCAAAAGGTCGTAATTGGAATTTATTATGGCTGGAAAGACCGTCTGCGCACCTGTCTGGTAGGTTCTGTGAAAAATTAGTGGGATTTGCGTATTTCCCCCACTATGCTGGTAACACTTTAGCCACTATTCTGGGTTTCTCCTCGGCATCCATTGGCAACAAGTCTGCAAGCAATCCTCTCTATCGAGGAGCGCCACTTCGACATTCCCTCATGCGGTGAGGGTTCAACAAAGCTTCCCCCGGCAAGGGTTAGCTCAGCTCGGTCTTGGGTTTTTTTAGAAGGTATGAAATAACATGGGCAAACCTGAATCGGAAATCGGCAAAGGCAACATCGTCCCTAACGCAGAACAACAAACTCTGTTGAGTCAACAGGTACAGACGCAGGCTCAGCGCGACGCAATGATCGCTGCACCGTCTAGTGCCGGAGAAAGAATGTGGGATGTGACCAAAGACGGTCTGGCCAAGATTCCCGAAGGTTTCGTCAATTCACTTGACCCCAAAAACATTTTGCCGAACATCGGCATGGGTGTGGTTATAGGCGCCGCAGCCAAGCTGATTCTGCCCGAGGCTGGACCAGTCGGTAAGATTGCAGGCATAGCCCTGGCAGGCTACTTCATCGGCGAACCGGTCGTTAAATCCTATTCGTTGGCAATCGCCGCCAAAAACATGAATGACATGAACCTGGCGTCGGACCACCTGGGTAACACTTTAGGCGGGATGCCTATAGCAATGGTTGAGGGCGGAATCGGTGCCAAGCTCGGTGCTGGAATGATGGGCAGAGCCCTGGCGACGGAAGCTGCAGCTCCGTTGGTGAACTGGAAATCAAATATGTACGGCAAGGCAGACCTGCACATGCAATCTGGCATGGCGTCAGTGCGCAACACCGTGTTCGAGAAATTCGGAGTCGGCACACCTGATGCCGGTCCTTACGCTCAAGGAATTATTCCCCCATACATGCTGGAGACTTTGGCGAAGAACAATCCTGGAAATCCAGACTATTTAGCGACAATCAAGAAATCGAATGAACTCCGCTCTGAAGGTCAATTCGCTTCTAGAACTGCTGCTGCTCGCACCGAGCAAGGAACTGCACCCATTGAAGTTTATGACGCTGGTGCTAAGGAAATTCATCCTGGAAAATTGATGCGCCGCGAAGGGCAAGGTGCAATCGGAAACAGCGATGTAGACAAAGCTTTTGACTTCACTGGAGATGTTCGAGGGTATTACAAAGAAGTGCACGGACGCAATTCTATTGACGGAAAAGGCATGAAGCTGTCGTCAACGGTCAATTATGGTGAGAATTTCGAAAACGCATTCTGGGATGGTCAACAAATGACCTACGGAAGACCAGGGGCAAGCAGCCCATTCAGAACGTTCATCTCACGCGTCGTCACCGGTCATGAAATGACTCACGGCGTCACCGAATTCGAAGCGAATGTGACCTACCGCGGACAGCCTGGCGCATTGAACGAGAGCCACTCCGACGTATTCGGCGCCCTGGTTGAGCAGCGTGCACTTGGACAGACCGCCGACAAAGCTACTTGGTTGGTCGGAGATGATGTTTGGAAGCCGAGTGTCAAAGGACGTGCTCTGCGCGATATGAAGAATCCTGGAACTGCCTACGACGATCCGATGATCGGCAAGGATCCACAGCCAGCCAACATGAAGGACTTCGTTAAAACAACCAGAGACAACGGTGGCGTTCACCTCAACTCCGGTATTCCAAACAAAGCATTCGCTGATTTCGCCACTGCAGTTGGTGGCAATGCTTGGGAAGCTCCTGGTAAGATCTGGTTTGAAGCTCGTGCTAATGCTGGTTCAGACCCATCGTTCGCTCAGTTCGCCTATCAGACAATCGAATCTGCTAAGCGCCTCAGCCCGAACGATGTACCTAAGTTGCAGAAAGCATGGTCCGATGTCGGCGTAGTTCCATCCGCGAAAGCCGCAGTTGATGTAACTCCGATTGTGATCAACGACAACTCTGACAAAAAGGCCTCATAAATTAAAAAGGTATACCGCAAAAATTTCCACCCGATTGTGATGTGCCCCAGACATCGTGCTCGGGTGGCAAATTATTCAGTGGTTCTATAAGTAACGGTGGCATCCGGGTTACTTGTTGATTGCTGGTCCTGTGAAAATGTTTGCGTCCCAGTCACCTGAGTTTGCCGAAGCTTTGGGTTTCTGTGACTTATCCGAGAAAGGCTGCGCGCTCCACTTGCCTTTGGCACTGACTGGTGTCAATGGTGTGGCTGGCGTAAAAATGCCTTCGTATTGAGCAGTCGGGTTTACTTGTGTTCCTTTGTAGGTGCGCTTAAAGGCAATCTTGTTTGGCGCAGTTAGCGTGCCATTGAGAACAACATCGCCGTATTCATCGACTCCGGTGGCTGTTAACTGTCCATTTTTTTGTGTAACCTTAACCGCCATGATATGAGTTTTGGTCGACGGTGTTTCACGGAATTTGATGTTCCAAGTGCCGGACAAATTTGTCAGCGCAGCTGGTTCTGCTGGTTTTGTAGCGGAAGATTTAGAACCTGACGAGGTCTTGTTTGCTGTAGCGGCTTTGCTCGACGCTGCTGACTTGGCTGCTGCCGCAGCACTAGCGGCTGATTTTGACGTTGTTGGCGGTACTGCTAGAGCGGCTGCCGCACTTAATAGGGTGACAGCAGTGATTACGGCTGCCATCGAGAGTGATTTTTTTATTGCTGTGGTGTACATCTAAACTCCGAGATTGCTGAATCGATTCACGAGAGGTGAATCGGGTGTCGATATTGGTCAAGCTTTGTGAGCATGCCTGACACTTGAGCAAAAATTTCATCTGTTACCTTGGCGACAGTGGCTTTCTTGGCTGATTTGTAGTCAGCATAGCGTTCCGACAAATTGATTGGTTCACCTACGTCCAGAAGCACCACTCGTGAGCCTCTAAATGATGGTTCGCGAGTGCGAAGGATTTCGCGTTCTAATCGATCCAAGATGTCGGCGAATCTTTCTTGAGTGAGATTGTCTTTCAGATAGCCATCGTAGATTGCAATAAAATTGACGACTCGGTCCAGATCGTTGTAGAAACCGCGCAGTGTAGAAGCTCTTTCCTCATGCACCTTCTTTTCATACTCCGAACAGTCTTTCTCTGGCGCGTAAACAAAATCATCAACGTTGTTTCGCAATACGCGCACCATTTCAAGCTGTCGCACATTGGTCGGTAATTCAACTTGTAGTTGATGGCTGACATTTGTCAAAATAGATTGTCTGAGTGTGGCAACTCTTGTGTTGAGATCGGTGTCAGCAGCAGGTTTCATTCCGTACTCTTTTTCGAGGGTGACGAGCAATTTTTCAGAGATTGTTCGTAGTCGGTGATACACCGATGCGCCCACAATGGATTTGATTCCCAGGTTCGCTTCTAGAGAGCTGAGTGTTATTTTGAGACTTTCTTGAATGTCCTTCGGATATGTGTATTTGAGCGCCATCGGAATCACATGAACTGGTTCGATTGAACCGCCAGCAGCCTGTTTCGCAAGTTCCTCCACAGCCCAGAATGTTAACTGCGCTGCGCCTGATTCGAGTGGCATAAGCGTGTCGTTTTGACGAGAAATTTCGCCTTCAGGAAAGAGCACCAATTTTTTCTTTCCTTCCGAAAGAACTTTCTTGGTCATCTTGAATGATTCG
Organism: Candidatus Obscuribacterales bacterium; assembly: GCA_038322035.1. Taxonomy (GTDB): domain Bacteria; phylum Cyanobacteriota; class Vampirovibrionia; order Obscuribacterales; family Obscuribacteraceae; genus PALSA-1081. The sequence goes on along the minus strand of JBBQFO010000010.1, from coordinate 39,310 downwards.
CGATCGGCGGCACCACGGACTACGGAGTAGCATCCTAAATGTTGCAGCCACCAACCGTTAAAACCGTTTTGCCAATCAAACACTTCGCGCGCAGCGACGTAGTTAAATGTCTCGCCCGAGATTCGCGAAAATTCGAACATGCTTTGAGGGTCGTGTCTGTTCGAATGATTTGGACAGATCAACGCGCGCTTGCCTGCGTATGATTTGAAGCGTTCGATCGCACCCGGCGCAGGCTGTACCTTTGTGTCGTGTAGTGCAAACTTCATGTATAAAGGCAAGGTTAAATTGACCAGCGCAATCAGCGGCGGACTATCTAGTGGTGGTCTGAAATCTAGCATTTGTTGTTTCGGTTTCCCAGGTGAGGTTTCGCGAACTATGCGAGTATAGCAACTTGGCTTGAAGGTGCCATCTTGCCAACTGGTAGTGCTCTCCGGTCAACGCTAAACTGCCGTTCGTAATGGTTCGAACGTGTACCCCGCTCGCCTCGCAAACTGGATTACTCCGCGTGTGGCTTCGAGTGTTTGATGGGGAAACCACTTTTCGTGCAAGACGATTAACGCTCCATCGTGCACCTTACGTGCGATTCGCGAAACAACTCTGTCATGTCCTAGCGGTAGCCAGTCTTCGGAGACGCAGCTCCAGTAAACTGGTTGCATTCCGTGCTCTTTCAGGCAATCTGCTACACGTGTATCGAGCACTCCGTATGGTGCCCTGAATAAACTCGGTGTTTGTCCGCAGGCATCGAAAATTACTTGGTTGGCTTTTTCGATTTCTATTTCGATGCGATGGTTCGTTAACATTGGCATGAATTCGTGATGTTGAGTGTGATTGGCGATCACATGTCCGGCCTCCGCAAGTTGTTTGACCAACTCCGGATGCTTTTCGACGTGCGCTCCAATTAAGAAAAACGTGGCTGAGATGTTCTCTTGTGCCAGAAGCTCAATCAACTGCGGTGTTGTTTCGGGATGCGGCCCATCATCGTAAGTGAGGTACAGGCGCGGCGTTTCGTTACGCTCCGGATGTCCCGCCCACTGTCCTTGCGGCAAAATGCGCTTGCCGAGCCAAGTAAGCATCTCCATTTTGGCATGGGTGTAGTGATCAAGGAAATCGCTTTTGTGCTGATCAGACATTTGCTGTTTCGTTCATCTTTGTTGTGTTTTGGATGAGCAAATGAATTGCTCGTCTCGCCTTATCTCCTACTTCAGACGAACGTCGTTGTGCAATTGATTCAATTGCGCTCGCAAAGGCATAAAATCTCTCAATAGACATGTGTGTGGCTTTCGGATGAGGCAGTAGGCTTCGCATGTAACCGCGCAGGTTATTACTCTCTTTCTCGCTCAACGGCTGAACTATGTCAAGCAAGGACCGTAGACTTTTCAAACTGACTAGTGGCACCTGATAGGTGAATGCCGAACGTGATAGGGCTCGATGCAAAAGCACGCATTGCGGCAATGGCGCAGCCTTGTCGCTATCAGCGCGCGGAACAGTGAGGAGAAAATCGTTCCAATTCGGAAAGTCGTACATGACATGCAAAAGCGACTCGACCTTTCGTCCATCGCTCGCTTGCATTGGCAACATGCCGTAAATAAACGGACGAGATTCGCATTTATCCACGTCTTTTGAGACGTTGAGCATTACACCAGAGAGGCTGGACGCGCGCACGATAATTGCTTGCTCGTTCAATTGCGAGATGCGACCAGGCGCAAAACTAACTTCCTTCAGCGCGTACTCCTGACACAAGAGCATGTCGAGCACTGCGTCTCCGACGATCGCACCAAACTCAGCTGTGGTCACATTTCCAGTGACGAAATAAATTGTGCTCTCAGGAAGGTGACGACCAAACGAAATGTTGAGAATGCCAGTGACTTTCTCAAGACTGAGGAATTGCATCACATTGAAAATCGTGCCTTCCCGAACAGATGTAATGTGAAAGTTTATGCCCACGTGATTCCCCGACTCAGGCAGCCAGTCGACCAGCGCCAGTTTAAATTATACCCAAGCATCGACCGTTGCCTGCTTATCGAGCAGCCTTCGAACGATCGGTGAGAGCCTTGCGCACTTCGATTCTATCGTCAAAATCGATAGTTCTGTCGGCCAGTATCTGATAAGTCTCGTGACCCTTGCCGGCCACTACGACGATATCCCTGTCAGTGGCTGACTTTACGGCCAGGGCGATGGCTGTGGCTCGATCTTCCTCGACCAGCAACTCTTCGGTGCGTTTGATACCGCCCAGGATATTGTCGATAATCGACTTTGGTTTTTCGGAGCGCGGATTGTCAGACGTGACAACCAGAAGATCAGCAAGATTGTCGGCTATCTGTCCCATTTGCGGTCGTTTTGTCGCATCGCGATCACCGCCGCAGCCGAACACTGCTATCAGTTTTCCATCCTCAGGAACAAGAGCGCGTGCGGCCTTTAATACGTTCTCAAGACCGTCGGGCGTGTGCGCATAATCGACCAGGCAGAGTGGCTCTGCTGCATTTCCGCCTGTTGACACGGTTTCGAACCGACCAGCCACACCTTTGAAATCCTCTAGGGCTTCTTTACAGACTTCGAGATCGACTCCCTCAGCCATACAGATAAGCAGTGCCGCCATAACGTTGTAGACGTTGAATCTTCCATTCAAGTGAAGCCTCAACTCCAGCTCACCATGCGGAGTTTCTAGTTTTAGATTTGTGCCGCGGAAATCAAACTCGGCGCTTTTGACATGCATGTCACCAGCATCCCATCCATACGTCCAGGTGCGCACGTCTGATCCCTTGGTGGCCTTGATGAATTGTTGGGCGAGTTGATCATCCGCATTGATCACGGAGGTTTTGTTGGTCTGCCGACTCTTGGCCAGCATCTCGAATAAAAGCCGCTTTGCTTGCCAGTAATTCTCCATCGTCTTGTGGAAATCAAGATGATCTTGAGTCACGTTTGTCAGGCATGCGACAACGAATTCGCAGGCTCGTACTCGTTCTAAAGAGAGTGCGTGACTTGAGACTTCCATCGCTACATGCGAAACATTCTTGCTCGCCATTTCGCCAAGCAAAGCCTGTAAATCAGAGGCTTGAGGCGTTGTGTGGTGAGTATCAAGATATTGGCATGGTTGATTTGTTTCTGACCATCTTGCTCCGAGAGTGCCTATCAAGCCGATCTTGCGACGATCTTCCAAAAAAATATGTTCGACTAGATGGGTTGTGGTCGTTTTACCGTTTGTGCCTGTGACGCCAATCAAGCGGATCTTCGTACTTGGTTCGTCATAGCAATATGCAGCCAAGTCAGCTAGTGCTGCGCGCACGTCAGGCACTTTGACATATGGAATCGACAAGGGATGACTGTTTTCGCGCTGCGAGACAATGCAGGCAGCTCCGAGTTTTATGGCGTCGTCGATGAATTTGTTGCCGTCAAATTTCTCGCCCTCGATGCAGACGAAGGCGTCGCCCGGCTGAACCTTGCGCGAGTCATAGCAAACACCGCTAAAAGTCGCAGCCGAAGACTGCGACTTAGATGAGACTAGGCCACCGATTCGTTCAAGCGCAGGCAGAAGTTGCTTGGCTGGACGCTGGTCTGCTGCCACTATGCTGGGTAGACGCTCGCAAGCTTGGCGCCGCGACGCATTTCGAACTTGATGAAACCTGCTGCAATTGCGTATAGGGTGTCATCACTGCCGATTCTCACGTTTACGCCAGGATGAATCTTGGTTCCACGTTGGCGAACGATGATGTTGCCTGAGATTACGTGTTCTCCGCCGTACTTCTTAACTCCGAGGCGTTTGGGTTGGCTATCGCGTCCGTTGCGAGTAGAACCGCCGCCCTTCTTATGTGCCATGACTTATCACTCCTGTTCATGCGCTTTTCGGCGCACTACCTTGTTTAGCTTTTGTTTTTCTTTTCGCTTGATTTAGGCGTAGCTTTCTTCTCGGCTGGCTTCTTATCAGCTGCCTTGGCTTTCTTTGGCTCAGCAGACTTTTCGGATTTCTTCGGTTCAGCAGTGTCTGCAGCCTTGGAGCCCTTGAGTGGTCTGGCTTGACGCTCTTCGGCCTTAGCCAATACTTTGTCTTTCAATTCGATTGAATCGATCAAAATGCGAGTGTAATGCTGTCTGTGTCCCTGTTTCTTACGTGTGCCTTTCTTAGGCTTCATGTGATAAACAATGATTTTTTTGGTTTTGTGATGCGAAAGAATTTTCCCGCTCACTTTGGCGCCGTCAATGAAAGGTGCACCCAGGGTGGAATTGGCACCGTCGACAATCATCAAGATTTTGTCGAATACGAAAGCGGTCCCTGCTTCGCCTTCAGTCAAATCGACATCGACGAAACGTCCAGCTTCTAGCTGATACTGTCTTCCGCAAGCTTCTACTATGGCAAACATCTTTTGTCTCCGATCCTCTATCTACTCGTACGCAAAATTTTGCGCTACCCATTTGAACTTTTTGCGGCTACTTTACGTTTATCAAGTAGCGGGCAACGAAGCTCATTCCGGCACAATTGAAGAAGAATACTATCAAATACTAACCTGGAGGGTCAAATCAAGAATTTCCTAACAACTGCGGGGCAGCGCTTCAGGCGCTCAATACAGCATAATTGTTGTTCCCGTCAGGCGGAAGCCGATTGGGTCTCAACGTAAAGCAGCGCTTAATCATTGTTACGTAAGCCCTGCGCACATCTTCAAGAGGATTGACCATGTCCAACGATCCCAAAGACGATTCGGAACTAGGCAGAAGCAAGCAGGTGGTATCGCCTGCTGAGCACCTCTTGCATCTGTTGACAATCGGCTGGAGTCCTAGTGCTCCCTTGATCCAAAAGTACGTAGCTGAGAACTCGTTGTCACGTGATCTGGCTCAATGGCAGGCTATCCAGGGGGACTTTAACGCACGTATGCCAGCCAAGCCGGCATCAACCAAGTCCACTAAGTCAAAATAAGTGGCCAGTTAAAAATGAACCCGATTTCCTAATTGTGCAATTTCCATTAACACTTTCCACTTTTAGACTCATTCGATCTAAGCTTTTTCATTAACTAATCCCCACCATTGTTGTCGGAGTAACCTCTCTATGTTGCAAGTTGGAAAAAGAGCTCCAGATTTTGACATGCCCTCCACCAAGGACATGAAAGGTCTCAAAGAAAATGTTCGTTTGGCAGACTTCAAGGGCAAGTTCCTTGTTATGTTCTTCTATCCGTTGGATTTCACTTTCGTCTGCCCTACAGAATTGAAAGCATTCAGCGCCAAGTACGATGAAATCAAAAAAGCTGGCGCAGAAGTAATCGCAGTCTCTACTGACAGCGTATTCAGCCACCGCGCTTGGATCAACACACCAGAAGATAAGGGTGGACTTGGTTCACTCAACTACGTTCTCGCTTCAGACATCACCAAAGATGTAAGCCGCGACTACGGTGTATTGATGGAAGACAAAGGAATCGCATTGCGCGGTTTGTTCATCATCGATCCTGATGGCATTCTTCAATATCAAGTTGTACACAGCCTCAACATCGGACGCAGCGTTGATGAAACACTTCGAGTTCTCGAAGCAATCAAGACCGGCGGACTTTGCGGCGCTGATTGGAAGCCAGGCCAAAAGCCATTGACTGTCTAATCAGGTTCAGTATCGTTTAGAGAACCGCCGGGTATTTTGCCTGGCGGTTTCTTTTTAAGATAAGAATTGGAACTTGATCTCGTTGAAACGCTGATAATCGGCGAGACAGCGTTAAAATTATTGAGCGACGCGCGACTGAATTGACGAGTTGCGCAAGTTGAAACGTTGCCGGTATTTCCGGCCAAGGAGGTACCCATGCCGCTTCGTATGGACAGTCCGTTGCCTTCTCTCAAGGGTGGCACCGATTGGTTCAATTCAGCTCCGATCACCGATGATCAGTTGAAAGGGTCACCAGTGCTCGTTCACTTTTGGGCGATCAGCTGCGGAACCTGCAAAGAATCTCTGCCTGATATTTCTCAATGGATTGAGAAATATGGTCCGCAGGGCTTGAAGGTTGTCGCCGTGCACATGCCTCGTCAGGAAAGTGATACCAAAGTCGAAGACGTCAAGGCAGCGATCGAAGAGTATGAAGTCAAGCAACCATGCGTTGTTGATAACTACCATGAAATCACGGATGCATTCGACAACAAGTATGTGCCTGCATTTTATTTGTTCGACAAAGAAGGCAAAATGCGCGACTTTAAAGCCGGCGAGAAAGCACCGAAGATGGTGGCACAAGCTATTGAGCGAATTCTCTCGGAATCAAGCGCCGTCAAAGAAGAAGTTAAATAAATAAGGTGATCATAAAAATGACCACAACCGCCGTTGCAACCAAGTCACATCAAATATTTGAACGTGCAAAAAAGGTTATTCCAGGCGGAGTGAATTCTCCCGTGCGCTCTTGCAAGTCGGTTGGGTCAGACCCGATTTTCATGGATCACGCTGATGGCTCCTACTTGTTCGACGTCGATGGAAACAAATACATCGATTATGTCGGCTCGTGGGGTCCGATGATTTTGGGTCATCGTCATCCAAGAGTTCTCGAGGCAATCGAGAGCACACTCAAGCAAGGCACCAGCTTCGGTGCACCAAGCAGAGCCGAAGTAGAAATGGCTGAATTGGTTTGTAAGCTCGTTCCATCAATTGAGATGGTGCGAATGGTCAATTCGGGAACGGAGGCAACGATGTCGGCGGTCCGCCTGGCACGTGCATTCACCAAGCGCGACATGATCATCAAATTTGATGGTTGCTATCATGGTCACGCAGATTCATTCCTTGTTAAAGCTGGATCTGGTTTAGCGACGTTAGGGATTTCCAGTTCACCAGGAGCTCCTGAAGAAATCACCAAGCTGACTTTGTCGATTCCTTTCAACGACAAGGGAGCGCTCAAAAAAACATTCGAAGCACATAGCAAAAAGATCGCCGCAGTGATCATCGAACCGATAGTCGGCAATGCCGGTTTGATTCTTCCAGAAGAAAATTACTTGTCGCAAGTTCGCGATCTTTGCACCGAACATGGTGCACTACTGATATTCGACGAAGTCATGACTGGCTTCAGAGTTTCTTTAGGTGGCGCACAAGAAATGTATAAGGTCAAACCAGACCTGACCACACTTGGCAAAATTATCGGTGGTGGACTTCCAGTAGGAGCCTATGGTGGACGCAAGGAGATCATGGAAATGGTGGCACCGTCGGGACCTGTGTATCAAGCAGGGACTTTGTCCGGCAATCCACTAGCGATGGCAGCAGGAATTGCACAGCTGAAATCGTTGCAAGCTCCGGGTGTCTACGCACATCTTGCGCAAAATACAACTCGACTAGCTGATGGACTGAAGGGCTTATCGAAATCGATTCAAGTCGTGTCGGTTCCCGGTATGCTGGCAGTGTTTTTCACCAACAAACCGGTGACAGATTTCGAGGGTGCTCAAAAGTGTGACACCGAGCAGTTCGGCAAAGTCTGGCGCGCATTGATCGACAGAGGCGTTTACTGGCCGCCATCACAATTCGAATCAGCATTCATCTCTGTCGTCCACACAAAAAACGACATAGACAACACTATCGAAGCCTTCAAAGAAGCAATCAAGTAGGAAATGGTGCGCGGGCATCTCGCTCGCCTCAAAAATTCAGCGCCTCGAAAATCCTTATTTGAGTGTGATCGATCCAATAACTTTGTCGAGCGCATCAAGACTTGGAGAGAATTTGGCGCGAGCCAGTTCTTGTACATAGGCTTTGCTTTTCGCTAGAGCCAAATCCTTCGGCAATCCAGTTGCTTTGACTGGCCAAAAGAACGAGAGATAGTATTTGCCATCGGTTGATAGACCCTGGAACGTATAAAAGAAATCTGATTCGTTAACTGGTGGATCGCCGTTTCCGTAAACGCTAATAAAAGAAACACCTGAACCGGCACCGCTGTTGAATTTTAGATAGCTTTCTTGCGCGTGGAGGAACTCGGCGCCGTCAGATTCGGGCAAGATTGGTATTGTGTCCAATCCTTTCGAGGATTTAGCGGCAATTGCTTTTTTTAGACCGTCCAAACGTTTGTTGAAAGCGGCCTGTTTGGCTTTTGGAAACATTGGAGCCCATTGAGAGAGCGGATAGATTAGCAAATGTGGTTCGCTGAAGTCGTTATCGCCATATTTGGGTTTCTTGCCGTCGAAAGTAATGCACACATGCATTGGCGCCGCATTGAAAGTGAGCAGTTCATCTTTTGGATCGTATGGATCTTTTGGCTCGATTTCAACTTTCGTTGTCTTGGCGATTCCAGAAGTGTCTAGTTCAACTTTCAGTTTGGCAATGTCGCTTCCATCGCCTGGTTTTTGCGCAGCAGGAGCCGCGTCGCATGAGAGCGAAGAGGTTGCGACGCAAATTCCTATCAGCAATGCGATAGCAAATTTTATAGATGTCATGCTTGGTACTCCAGAGTGACTCTGAAATATACCATCTATTGTTGAGTTCAATACGGCGCTGACACTGCTCTTAGGGCCGCCCTGTCACGCCGATGCAAGCTGCTTAAAGCGCCCTACGTCACGTTTCGGTGGCTGACCAAATGTTCGTTTGTATTCTCTGCTGAATTGAGATGCGTCGTCGTAACCCACCTGCTCGGCCGCGGCACTAGCGTCCATATCTTCGGTCAGAAGTAGACGTCTCGCTTCTTGCAGTCTAAGCATCTTCTGGAATTGCAGTGGGCTCATTGAAGTGGCAGTCTTGAAATGTTGATGGAAGCTCGAGACGCTCATTCCCAGCTCTTGGGCGAGGCTCTCAATATTGAGATTCTGATTGTATTTCGTGCGCAAAATTTGCACAGCTTTGGTGATTCGGTTTGTGTGTCCGCCGAAAACGGCCATTTGTCGAAGTCTAGCTCCCTGATCACTCTTCAAAATTCTATAGATGATCTCTCGTACCACCATTGGCGATACCACTCGAAAATCATCCGGGTGGTCGAGCAATCTTAGCAATCTGACAAATGCATCGAGAAGCTCATCCTCAAGATTGCTGACTGCCATAGATTTGACGCTAGAGTCGTTTCGCCCTGGCGAGATGCCGGTTTCAACGATGACGGACGCAATAGTAGTTGGGTCAAACTCGAGCTTCAAGCCCAGATATGGTTTTTCCGGCGTCGCTTCTACAACATGACTTACGACCGGAACATCAAGCGAGATAAGAAGGTAGTTGGCTGGATCATATCTCAGCCGTTCTTCACCGAACGTTACTTGTTTGGCGCCTTGAGCGATCACGCAGATTGAAGGTGAGTAAAGTACATGCTTCGGTTGAGTCGGGGTTGGATAGCGAAAAAACTGCATGCTCTCAACGATGTCATTTTGTCCTTCGTTTTTGCAGGTTGAAGCGATTCGCTCAACCAGTTCTTCTCCGTTGGCTACAACACGTCTGTCATTGCGGGTCACAGGATGTTCCTCCCAACTTTGGAGAATTGTCCAATCTTCTTGGAATTTTGTTATACCAAACTGGCACTTGTTGAGCATAACATAGTGTTTATGGATGCAGCGCTGCGAATTTTATGCAATCGGCATTGGCCAGAGTGACATGGATGTTGGCATCAGTTATGGTCAGGCTCCCCTGTCCTACCGCTAAATGCGTTGTGGGGAGCTAATTTAGGAGAAGTATCAAATGACCAAGACAGCTTTAAAAACCAAAGCTTATGCAGCGGCTAATGCCCACGACGAAGTGAAACCATTCGAGATCGACCGGCGCGAACCCGGACCGAATGACGTTCTGATCGACATCAAATTCTGCGGAGTTTGCCATTCAGATGTGCACCAGGCCAGAGATGAATGGGGCGGATCAATATTTCCAATGGTACCCGGGCACGAAATTACAGGATTAGTTGAAAAAGTCGGAGAAAAGGTAACCGCCTTCAAAGTTGGAGATCGGGTTGGTGTCGGATGTATGGTCGACTCCTGCCGGGAATGCGGATCGTGTGCGGATGGTGATGAAAATTACTGCGAGAAGGGCAACGTGCTCACCTACAATGCTACCGGTTACGACGGTAAGCCAACCTTAGGTGGATATTCCGAAAGAATCACTGTTGATCAGCGGTTTGTTGCCCGCATCCCAGAAAGTCTGCCCTTAGACAAAGCTGCCCCACTTCTGTGTGCTGGCATTACAACCTATTCACCGCTCGTGCACTGGAAAGCCGGCCCTGGCAAATCAGTTGGAGTTGTTGGACTGGGTGGACTCGGTCACATGGCAGTCAAGATTGCCTGCGCATTGGGCGCAGATGTTACTGTCATAAGCCGCAGCTTCAATAAGAAAGCTGATGCCGAGGCCATGGGTGCAAAAGACTACATCGCCACTTCAGAACCATCGGCAGTCGAAAATGCGCAGGGTCGATTTGATTTGATTATCAACACAGTTTCGTCCGCCGCCGATATGAATGCTTATCTGGGCATGTTGAAGCGCGATGGGGTTATGTGTTTGGTTGGCGCGCCAAGCGAACCTCTACCGATCCATGCCTTCAGTCTGATTCCACGCCGCATATCATTGTCCGGCTCAACGATTGGTGGCATGCGTGAAACGCAAGAGATGCTGGATTTCTGCGCCAAGCATGGTATCGCATCTGATATTGAAGTAATTCCGATACAGAAAATCAATGAAGCCTACGAGCGACTATTGAAGAGCGACGTGCGCTATCGCTTCGTAATCGATATAGCATCACTAAAGTAAGAAGTACTACCTAAGAACCGCCGGCTTCCAAGCCGGCGGGGATCCCATTTTGAATCATGGATAACGAACCTCAAGCATTTGACCGGCAGGAGCTGGAGCTGTTTTTGCAAGAACAACGCCGTAACATCCTCGAACGATTTACTTCGGTTGCACCGGTCAATCGTTCTGAAGCAGAGATCGCAATCTCTCTGGTGTATCGCATGTTAGAGCGACCGGTGCCGAAGTTCAAATGGGTGGACAATCCATGGATGGTGGCGCCAACTTCTTTGGCTGACAGTCGCCGGGGCCTTCCCTTTCTCATCTCTAAGGCTGAAGAGAGTGTTGGACATCGTGTTCGCAAGTCTCTCGAGGTATCTCTAAACAGTGCAGAGTTCAATGAGTTTTTTCAGCTTCTCTGGAATAATTTGCCCCTTAGGGAAGTGCGTGCTCTGTCCACTCATCTTGAAGCAGAGCGCTTTAGTTTGCGTGACATTGAGCCTGATTCATTTGGACAATCTCAAACCATTCGTCAATTTTCTTTTTTTGCCCGGCCGGTTGCCAGCCAATTTTCATCATGGACTTTAGAAATCGAATGGGCAACAGAAACGTTAATAAGACTCGCCTTAGCTCAGGCTGTAGCCGATCACTTCAAGGCTCGAATTAGCAGTGTGGACAGATACCAGCTAGACTGTTTTTTAGCTTTGGCCAACTCTGTTCATGCTTACAAATGTTTTGACCAGTTGTGTGTTTTGAGCGACCGTCCAATTGAATTACATGTTGATCCCGCGTCTCGTTTGCATAACTCCGATGGTGCAACAGTTCGATACAAGGGTATCCCAGATATCTATTCTTGGCACGGAGCGCGGGTTCCGAGCATGGCAATCATGGAAGAGCCAACCATAAACCGCATTGATTATGAGTCAAACATCGCAGTGCGACGAGTATTGATCGAGCGCTATGGTGTACAAAACTACTTGCTAGATTCGGGCGCCGAGATTCGACATCACGATGAATGTGGCACACTCTACGTTACGGAGCTGCGTGATGACGAGAGTATAGTTATGGTGCACGTGACCAATTCCACGCCAGAACCCGATGGTGAATTTCGCAATTATTTCTTGCGCGTGCCACCCAATATGATGACCGCGCGAGAGGCAGTCGCCTGGACGTTTGGAATCACTGGTGAGGAATACGGGCCACAGATTGAATCATAGGAAAAAGAATCATTTCTTTGATAACGGCCTCTTCCATGCTTTGAAGCCATCGGCAATGAAATAGTCTAAAGTATCTGGCTCATCTTTTGCGGAGAAGTCCTTTTTCTCTCTGCTCGTGAAGCCCTCGTGTCTTTCTGGAATGATCTCTTGAAGCCCTTGATGAGCTGTGTCGTTGGGAACGGGTCGAGCAAATTTGGTGATAGGCACTCCTTGGTTTGCGCCTAAATCCATCGCCAGTTGCTGCGTCTCTTCCAAATCCGCACGGACTCGAATCACCACTGCTTTTCCTTTCAGGGATTCTTCCGCCTGCTTCAGTGCTGGTGCCATGGCTGCACATGGTTGGCAGCCTTTTTGCCCAATTTTGATGATTACCGGAAGTCCTCTATCGGCTGCGTCTTTCAGAGCCGCATAATATTCAGCAGGAGTAGCGACGGCTTTCTTTAAGTCCTCTTCCTCTCTTTCTTTTAACGCCTCGAATTTTTCTTTTGCTTCTGCTTTTGCTTTGGCTTCCATTTCGCGTTTGGCTATTTCTGCGGCGTTTGGTTTTCCTGTTGCATCGGTTTCAGGGGGCACTGTGGATGGTGGCGACTGAGAATTCTTGCCATCGCCGCCGTATTTGAACAGATCATCTTTCGACTCCGCTGCTCCAGGTGAGCCGAGTCTAGGAATGAGCTGTTGTATTTGATCGGCTGGAATGCCTGTGGCTGCAAGTCGTTTGTGCAATTCTGGATTTTGATAAAGCGATGGATTTCTGAGCGCAGCCGCATCGATCCATTGACTGCCGATTTCACGGAATTTTTGTTTGAGACCTTCATCGGTTTGGCCTTCAGACCATTGCAAGCAGGCTATTCCACGATCTGCTCTTATTGAGGCTTTTGCGTTTTTGACAAAAGTTAGATTGGCTTGCGCCTGCACCAGTTTTTGGAACTCCTCGGAATTTTGCTGAGTGGTTGCAACAGCTTTGGCGATTCTGTTCTGTTCTGCTTGGATTACCGCGGGAGTGATTTGGTCAGCTGACTCCATTGCTCCACGGTAGTGACGCTCGGCATCGTGCCAGTCTTGTGCCTGAGTTGCAGCGGTAATTTCTTTGGTGATTAGTGCTCGTGCGATTTCGAAAGAGCCACCGGGTCTGTCGCTCTTTTCTGTCTTTTCTGATTTGTCCGATTGCTCCGTTTTTTCAAGGAGTGCGGCTGGGTCAAATTTACCTTGGTATGATTCTTGTTTCTCTTTTGCTGAGGCAATGCCGGCATTGAAAGATGAAATCATGGAGTGGTCTCCTCCCTGCCAGCGCATCTCTGCGGCTTCAGGCTGAAGCGAGCCATCTTTACCTGGTTTGACAGAGAATACGATCGATACTGCAGCGTTGTGACCGCCGGCAAATTGGCTATCAGCAAATTTGGCTAGTTCAGCGTCCTTAACTTTCGCACGATCGATGTAAACGTATACGGCGTCTTTCGCCGCTCCTGATTTTGCAGCAGGCAGCGAGTTCTCAATTAGACCACGTGAGTTGTTGTGTTCGAATCCACCAAAGACTGCCACCACTGGCCTGCCTGTGCGTGCGGCATCCTTGTAGGCTTCCTGGTAGTTGTCTTGCGTGTATTTGAAGTTCGACTTGATCATCTTTTCGTAGTCGGCGCGCGACTGTCCGTCGACTGCGACTACGGTTCCCTGGGAACTGTCGGAGATGCTGAAGCCATCATTAAGCGGCTGATTGTAGCGCCTATTGTTGAAATAGGACTGCAGTCTCTGCTGCTCTTGAAAGTTTGGTTGATTATAAGAATTTTGACGCACAAACTGTGCTTCAGGACTATCGTATCTGGGCTGCTGCTCCCGGACTGGATAGCATACTTCGCCGCCTCAAGCCATTACTCTGCACCTGTTGTCCACACTGCTACGATTTTCAATCTAAAGCAGAAGTGTTTCAAAATTGTGCCCTTTTTGATTGTTCGCTTGTTTGCGTTAGTTTTAAGGTGGTTTTGAGGTCGTTTTTATTATTACTCTAGTTTGGTCTCTCTCTCCTTTATCTCCTGCGGATCCTTCTCTTTCAACACTTTACTCTCGGCTTCAGTTTTTTCGGCTTCGTCATCGCGCCCCATCGCGCGTAGCAACTTTGCGAAGTCTTCCTTGATTTGCCAACTTTCGGTTGGATGTTCTGGTTTCACATAACCCTTGGCGATATATCCCGAAATAAGTTCAGCATGCTCGTCAAAGGCTCTCGTGAAGTATTCTTCCGCGCCAGCATAATTGCCCGTGTCGCGAAGGAAGGCTGCGTACCTGTGATACGCGGTGCTGGCAGGATTTATGGCACTCTTCGCTTCTGTTAAATCGGCGGCATCAGAAAGAGCCCGCTGAAAGGTTGCTTCCGCCGAGTTTGCATCACCTTTTTGAAATTGCGCCTCGGCCAGTTGCACCAATAGTCCACATCTGCCGCTGATATCCAGCATGTTGTCGGTGCCCCCTAGATTGATGGCGGCCTCGAACTCCGCGCAGGCTGTTTCTGGATCTGAATTCTTCAAAGCTGCCTGGGCCTTGAGCGTGTGTCTGCTGATTTCAAAGACGCTATTGGCTAGCTCCCCGATGCCTTTAAAAGCATCCGCTAAACCTGGCACCAGTTTGTCCATTCTTTCCGTGTTTTCGAAGGCCTTCTGCAGTAATTCAGTTGCCAGATCTTCAAGGTCCTTGAGCCGCATTGCAGGGTCAGCGTTCAATTCAATAGGCTTTCTTTCGAGATCAATTTCAATCAGGTCTTTGTAGCCTTCCGGCAGTGATTTTAGGAGAAGTTGGTCTGCTTCCTTCTTGTATTTGTTGAAGTTTTCGTCGTCCTTCAGATTCAGGTACACCATAGATTTTGCAGTGAGTAGCTGATGTTTCTCAGTTTCGTAGTGGCGGTTGGATTGCCAACGTGTCAAGCCGTGGTCAACTACGATTAGCGCTTCTTGAACATTCGTCTTGTCTAGGGAACCAACAAAGCTCGGTGTGAGCGCGCGAGCCAGCGAGGTAACATCTGCCAGAATGAAATATTCGAAGTCCCAGCCTGAGCGCCACAGTTGATCATCTTCGAAGTAGCCAGGCGAGATTCCTAATTGCAGCATGCGTTCGCGCCACCGCGATATCGGTAAGAACTTAGGGTTCTGTCTCAACTTCAGAATTTGCAGATCAATTTCATCTTCAGTAATCTCGTGTGAAGAAAGTATCTCGGCTGGGAGCGGAGATTGATCGTTAAGTCGTCTTGTTGCCGCTTCCCAAACGAGTATGCTTCGCAACAGAGTTGGATCGAAGCAACTTATTTCCATCATGATACTTTCGTCGCTTGCTTGCGGCAGTTCTTTTTCTGTTCCGGTACAAAAGCGGCACTGCTCTCCGTCACTGCGGACAAACTCCGCACAGTGCGGACAATTATGCCCACCCTGGATCTCGCTCACTCTCAATTCGTGCTCGGCCACAATTTCACCGACACTTAGTTCGAGAAGTTGTAAGCGCGGGTCCGAGCATATAGTGGAGAGCGGCAATTCCTGAGCCTGAAGGCTAATCAGGATGTCCAACACCAAACCGAGCACCGCGTTAGACGGAGCGGTCGGGGCGCAAATGCTGCTATTTCTAGTATTTGTTCGGCTCTCAACTGGATCTAAGCCTGGCTTCAGCCCAACAAACGGTACCGGACCAGACGCATCAACATGATCAATTCTGCCGCGAAACGGCGCCGGTATTGCATCCAGTATGTCTCCGAAGTTCGGCAACCACTGCGCCGCATCCGTAATTAAACCGCTGACGTTGCCAGGTGCCTTGGCCGCCATAAGTTTGCTTCCCACCGGCTTGCGGCAAAATTTGCAGTAATAGGCATCCCTGCGAATGTTGCCCTGGCATTCTACACACCATTTATACTCTTCCTCTGAGAAGGTAAACATCACTAATCTTCCCCCATCAGTCATTGTCTCGGCTAGTTTTTAGAGATTCACATAATTTCTCTACCCCGTTTGTTAATTGTGAATTGGTCTATTATTTTTATCTTTTAAATGTGGATTTTGAACGACGACGCTAACTTTTTGTTTCTCTTCCCTGGTACTGATCGTTTCCACTGATGCGCCCCATTCTCAACATTGTTCGTGCCACCGTCAGAGCCACCACTTTTGTGGCGCCGCAGCGGTTAAGTTCTCGTGCGCACTCCGCCAACGTCGCACCTGAAGTACAGACGTCGTCAACTAGTACTACAGCTCTTCCCATCACTTTGGATGGGTTTCCCTGAAACGCATTTTCAAGATTTTTGAATCGCTCTGCTTTCTCCAGACTCTGTTGCGGAGTTGTGGCTCGGCGTCGTTTCAGGGACCCGCTCAAAACTGGAATGCCTAAAACGATTGATGCTTCATTTGCAAGTAGTTCGGCTTGATTGAATCCTCTTTCCATTCCTTTGCGCCAATGTAGTGGTACCGGCACGAGGACAGCAGTCTTTTGATTTAGAAAAATCGATCCCATACGCCATCCATTTAACATAATTGCTGCCAAATCTGGTGCCAGTGAACGATCTCCTTTGTATTTCAAGCTGTGGATCAAGCTTCGTATTTCACCGATGTATGCTGCACCGCTGACGATAGCAAATGACCGCTCGCCGTCATGCTCATAGAATCCCATCAGTGGCGTTTGGCTCGATAAACCCTGCCAGCAATCGCTGCAAATGACGCGAGAATAGCGTGGAACATCGTTCACCCATCGATGAATTATTGCCGGTCTGGCCTGTCCGCCGAAATCTTGAAGGTCTTGCAAAAGTTGACCGCGAGCAAGCAGCACTCGTGAGCAGATTCGGCAGTCCTCTTCGCTGACGAAAGAGTAGAAAAAATCCAACATTTGATCGAACCTAGGGTTCAAGAGAATTTTGGTTGTCACTGTCAACCTCCTTTGTGGGTCTCTACTTTATTTACGTTTGAAAGGCGAAATAAGTTCAATTCATCGACCAAGAAAATGAACCTGCTAGACTCGTCTTTTCTCTACAAAGAAGTGACCATGCCGATTAAAGAAATTGATGCAGCCGCGCTGATTAAGAGCGCCGAGAAAAAATTGAGTGATGCTTTCGTCGAAATTGACGAAATCGCCATGATTAATCAGAAGCGCGTGCTGGATGCATTCCGCTTGCATCGATTGACCGAAGAATATTTTGCCGAGCGAACCGGCTATGGTCGAAACGATCCGGGACGCGAAACTATCGACAAGATATTCGCCCAAGCTTTTCAAGCAAAATCCGCTGCCGTGCGAATGCAGTTTGTTTCTGGAACCCACGCGATCGCCTGTGCCTTGCTAGGCAACTTGCAGGCCGGTGACACCATTTTGTCGCTTACCGGACAGCCATACGACACTCTCAAAGAGGTGATTGGTTTGGAGGGCGACGAGCCTGGCAACTTGATTTCCCTGGGAGTCAAATATCAAGAAATTGATTTGGATCCAGATAATGAAACTGACGAAACACTGACCGACAAGATTAGGAAGGCCGCACCAAGCAGGCGCTGCATGTTCTATATACAGAAATCATGTGGATACAGCATCGAGCGCCGCAGTTTCAACAACAAAGACATCGAGAGGCTCAGCAAAGCGGCTAAATCGATTCATAAAAACTGCATTGTCTTTGTTGATAACTGTTATGGGGAGTTTGTCGAGCGCAACGAGCCGACAGCGGTCGGAGCAGATTTGCTGGCAGGTTCCCTTATAAAGAATCCAGGCGGCGGACTGGCAATCACGGGCGGCTATGTGGCCGGAGAGGCTGAGCTCGTGAACAGAGCGCTCAACAGGCTGACCTCACCGGGAATAGGCGGTCATCTTGGCTTGACCTTTAACCAGAACAGGCTCGTGCTACAGGGATTATTTATCGCTCCAGCTGTGGTTTCCAATGCGGTAAAAGGAGCGATGCTGTTCGCTGCTACATTGGCTGAACTGGGCTGTGAAGTAAAGCCAGACGCGCTCGATAAGCGCTCAGACATCATTCAAGCTATCAAGTTTGCCAACCCTGATCGGCTTGTCAACTTTTGTCGCGCCATTCAGAAGGGCTCACCGGTCAATTCGCACGTTATTCCTGAACCGTCCCTGATGCCTGGATATCAGGACCCTGTAATCATGGCTGCAGGCACGTTCGTCGAGGGTGCGACGATCGAGCTGTCTGCAGATGGACCTTTGCGTCCCCCATTTGCCGTCTTTGTTCAAGGCGGCCTCACATATCTCCATGTTAAGTGCGTGCTGGAAGAGGCTATAACCCTGAGTGCTAGGGGCGATTTGACGTTTTTCTAGAACTAAAGTTTTGCTCATTGGCTTTAAGCGAGGCTAGTTCTTCTTTACAATAGATGTGCACCACTGTGGGGGATACGCTCTTGGTAGCCGAGATGCCAGCCGTCAGGCAGCAAAAAGTCGTTCAAGGCGGAAAGAGCAATTTATTGATCTTGTCCGGTACGTCGAATCCTGAACTTGCCAAAGAAGTTGCTGATTATCTGGAGTTGACTGTTGCTCCGGTGAAGATTTCACCGTTCTCAGACGGCGAAATTTATGTGCAAGTGCAGGAGAGTGTTCGAGGACAAGACTGTTTCGTAGTGCAACCGACCTGCACTCCAGTCAACGAGAATTTGATGGAATTGTTGATTCTGCTCGATGCACTCAAGAGAGCATCAGCCGGTCGCATTACAGTTGTGATGCCCTACTACGGTTACGGCAGGCAAGACAGAAAAGCGGCAGGACGTGAAGCGATTACAGCAAAGTTGATTGCCGATCTTTTAACCACTGCTGGTGCCCAGAGAGTTGTTACTCTCGACTTGCATGCTCCGCAGATCATGGGCTTCTTCAACATTCTTGTGGATCATTTGTATGCCAGCCCTGTGTTACTCGAATATGTCCGATCGCTGGGACAAACCGACTTGGTTCTGGTCAGTCCAGATGTCGGCGGAGTGTCGAGAGCACGTGCTTTCGCTAAGAAATTGGATGATGCTCCAATTGCCATCATCGACAAACGACGCAGCGCTCACAACGTAGCCGAAGTTTATAACGTCATCGGTGACGTAAAGAACAAAGTAGTCTTGATGGTAGACGACATGGTCGACACTGCCGGAACGCTGGTCAAAGGTGCGGAACTCTTGAAGAAAGAGGGTGCACGCGCGATTTATGCTTGCGCGACTCACGCTGTCTTGTCCGGTCCTGCTAACAAGCGAATCGATGAGTCACCAATTGAAAAATTGATCGTGACGAATTCCATTCCGCACGAAGCCAAAAATATTTCCAAGAAGATCGTCATGCTTAGCGTTGCGAAACTGCTTGGTGAAGCTATTGCACGAATCCACGATGATACTTCCGTTAGCGAGTTGTTCCTCTAATTTATGATAATTGAAAGTTTTCCAGTAGGTCAGCTACAGTGCAATTGTTCGATTATCGGTTGCCCTGAAACTGGTGAAGCTGCCGTTATCGATCCAGGCGGCGACCCGGAAAAAATTCTCGCTTTTGCTAAAGAGAACAATTTGACAATCAAATACTTGTTGCACACACATGCGCACTTCGATCACATTATGGGATCGCGTGCAGTCAAGGAAGCCACCGGTGCAAAGATCTGCATCAACAAAGGTGACCAGTGGTTGTATGACAACCTCCAGAAGCAAGTTCAAATGTTTGGATTCAAAGCAACCGATCCACTACCGGTCGATCAATATCTCGAACACGAAGATCACGTCAAAGTCGGCAACATCAAAGCTTCGGTAATTCACACTCCTGGACATACACCTGGCAGCACGTGTTTTTGTGTGCAAGAAAAAGACAGCATTTTATTTTCAGGCGATACGCTTTTCCAGCGTTCGATCGGTCGCACGGATCTGTGGGGCGGTTCGTTCGAAGAAATCATCAAGTCCATTTCTGAGCGGTTAATGACTCTCGATGACAGCACAAGAGTCGTCCCCGGCCATGGAGCAGATACTGACATTTGGACTGAACGAAAATCCAATCCGTTTCTGAATTGAGAGCAAGCGCGCTCGTCCCGAGTGCCCCAATACTTTAGACAACAGACTGCCGATTCAAGTCAGAGATGGACGCGTCGTTCTTCTGTCCAAATAATCCGTTGTTCGCAAACAACTCTGCAAGCTTTTTGCGTCCTTCTGCACCGTTGGCGACTAAGTATTTCAGTTCGCGTAGCGTTAGTAATTTGACGTTGACGATTTTGATCGTCTCCAGGGATAGTGTCACTTCATCCTTGCCGGTGAGTCCGATTTTGCCTGGTAAACCAAGAAAAACACCGACTCGCCCTTCTGCATTTTTGAATTCACCGGGCACAGGTATGTCTTGAAGCTCGGTCGAGATGCATCCGAGATCGTCGAGAAGGGCTCGATAGTTGCCGGCATGAGCAGCATTTTGACTGACTGCATAGACGATAGCGAATTGCCAGCTTTGCATTATGTTTTCCAGATCGCCTGGCGTCTCTGAATAAAATTCCAATCCTAAACCGTTCGAACACTCCGTGGCAGGATCGTCATCCTCCTGGTCATATGGATCACTGAGCCCATCGCTTGCAATTATGGTTGTTGATTTGCATCGCACGACCTTGAAGGCTTGTCTGAGGCTCGGCCAGCGTGGTCCGCCAGTGAATGCTGGATTGATTACGGGTGCAATTACATCCTTATCAGAGGTGCCAACTTGATTCCAAAATGTATCGCGTAGTTGACACGATTTTCTGAAGTGTGCTTCGATTTCATGTTCTTTCATGATTTATCTCTATTTAGTTGAACAGAGTTGAGGGCTGATCTATCTCCACACTGCGGTGGACAAACAACCATTCATTGTTCTTC
Source organism: Candidatus Obscuribacterales bacterium (assembly GCA_038322035.1). GTDB lineage: Bacteria > Cyanobacteriota > Vampirovibrionia > Obscuribacterales > Obscuribacteraceae > PALSA-1081. The sequence continues at coordinate 18,689 of JBBQFO010000010.1, read as the reverse complement.
TTTTGAAGCCTATCTGAATAAACTGCGGTGCCTGGCAGGTTTGTTTTGTTTCGATCGATGATCATCAAATAGCAAATCTGAGTAGCGTGATCTCCGTCGACGTTGATCACGAAGTTCGTCATTATGTGCCGTTTTCCAATCACGCGTGGACCGAGATCAGGCAAGAGATTCGCTAGCTTTTCTCTGCCTTCATATTTTCCAATGCCACCTTCCCATACCCCGGACTGATCCCACGTATTCAGCCACGCTTGAATATCACCACTGTCCATCGCATTTGCGTAGATTGCTGAGAGTTGTTGAATTGCGATTTTGTCGTCTGTGGTAGAAGTCATTGTTCACTCCGATGACGGGGACGGAACTGCGCATCTATTTTAGGAGCAAACAGAGCCGCACACATGATCACAGGTTCGTATTTTACCCTTGGGCGTTTGCTTCGGACTTAGCTTAGCAGTTGCACCACTATCAGGTACAGATTTAAGCTTCCGAGATTTGGGTTGTCATAATCAAGTTTTGGTTCCCATGCTTCGGGTACGTAACCAAATTTTTTAGCAGCGTTAACATCGTCGCTTGCTGATGGAGCGCCTTTTTTGCTGCGTGCAATTGCACGATGATAGTAGAAGGCACCATCTGTCGATTTAATCATGATTGCGTGATCGAGATCCATTTCCGCTTGATCGTATTTGCTAAGAAGAATGTTGGCCACTGCTCTAGTGTCATATGTAGTGGCAAGATCGTTTTTTAGTCGTATTGATTCATCGCAGTCGGACAGGCTTTGTGCGAGCAATCCGGCAGCTTCTTCACTCCAGGCACGGTTATTGAATGCCATGGCATCTTTCGGATCCAAGTTGATTACTTTCGTGAGATCGTCGATAGCAAGCTGATATTTGCCGAGCCTTTGATAGATACCCGCGCGAACGGCGTAAGCAGTTTTGCTCGAATCTGAAATCTTGATCGCTGAAGCGGCGTCTGAGATTGCTTTGTCGTACTCTTTCAGTTCAGTGTACGCGCGTGCCCGATCGCAATATGCATTTGCGTTTGTAGAATTCAGTACGAGAGTCTGTTCGAGCAGCGGAATCGCTTCCCTATACTTTTCATCTTGAAGCAGGTCGACTGCTTTTCGATAGTGCGTTTCTGCCAGAATCTCTGGTTTGTGAGCGAACATCGCGAAGGCGAAATATGTAGCTCCGACAATTGAAATTGACAGAGCTGCAGTTGCAGCGATCTGAATCCGGGTGAACTTTTTCGTTTCTTCATTTGAAGGCAGTGCACAAAGACCGGCAATAAATCCGGTCACGAATCCACCAAAGTGAGCTGCGTTGTCTGCGTTCTTATCTATAAAGCTAAAGACGATGCTGTACAAAATTAGGAAAAGTACAATTTTGCCGTGCAGAATCAAATAACCTTTCGGGAATTTTTCCGGGCGTCGCCAAACAATGGCTAGCATGGCGCCGAATACCCCGAAGATGGCACCAGATGCACCGGCGCTGACCAGTAAAGGATTGACGAAGATGCTTGTAAGCGCACCACCTATGGCGGCAAATAAATAGACAACAGTAAATCCAAATCTTCCAAATGCAGCTTCCACTTCGCGACCTACATCGCGTAAGACGTACATGTTTATGCCCAGGTGGAAAATTCCAACATGCACAAAACTACAGGTGAGCAACCGCCAAAATTGATCCGCTGCCAAAGTTTCAGAAGCTGAACTCGCGCCCCAATTGAGCAGAATTTGCGCCGAGGGCAATAGGATCGACTTTGCCGACGAACCACAAACCATCGCAATGAACCATGCGATGTTCAAGCCCAGTAAGATTTTGACTACTGACATTGGCGCCCTTAGAATCCGGTTCGCTGATATTGTTAACGATCAGCTGGTCCGGCACAATTGTGGAATTCCCCCTGTAGGCGGAACTGACTAGAGCACCGCTTTGACCTAGTGCAGTTCATAGTCTGTTTGAAATAGTTGAGGCGTCGAGCATTCCTCTGATGGCACCTTATGTGGTGCCTTGCTCCGATTTACTTGTTGCATTGAGGCGGTTCCATATTCAAAGCTATTGTTGAGTTCTTCGCCAGGTTTGCCTGAAACTTGACAAGGTCCGCAGAATTTAATCTAGAGCCGCCGTTCCCTTTAACTGCAAGAAGCCCGTGGTGAGACCCTCAGCGGGCTCCTGATGTAAGGGGTGCCCGCATCGGCATGACCGCATCACGCCCGCCGCTGGGTACATGAAATGAAGACTACTAGTGACATAATTACGTCAACGATGACGCAATCCGGATGTAAACAGCTGAAGACACGCAACCCTTCCAGAAGTTGAGCGAATGGTGCTCACTTGGACGATTGGTAGCGTCGGATAATCGAGCAGATAGGAGAGAAAACACATGGCACGCACTGCGCAAGCACCAGTCACAACGGACTCAGTCGATGGACGACAGCTTCTAAAAGCATTGAGAGCGATGTCGCGAGGCGACTTTAGTGTGAGGATGCCCCTCGATCAAACCGGTCTCGCCGGTGAAATATCTGTTGCTTTCAACGATTGCGTTGAACTGAATCAACGACTGCAGGCTGAGTTGCAACGCATCAATACGGTTGTCGGTAAGGAAGGAAAAATCACCCAGCGAGCGACGCTAGGTGAAGCATCCGGTGCTTGGAACGAATGTATCCAATCCGTCAACGGACTGGTCGGTGACTTGGTCAGACCGACGACAGAAGTAGCCCGCGTGATCGGCGCAGTGGCTAAAGGTGACTTGACCCAGACGATGGCGCTGGAGATCGAAGGCGGTCCTCTCAAGGGTGAGTTCTTGCGTACAGCACGCACCATCAACACGATGGTTGAACAGCTCAGCTCGTTCACTTCGGAAGTTACTCGTGTAGCAAGAGAAGTAGGAACAGAAGGCAAGCTCGGTGGACAAGCGCAGGTGAAGGGCGTCTCCGGTACCTGGAAAGACTTGACTGACTCAGTAAACTCCATGGCAAGCAACCTCACAGGCCAGGTGCGCAACATCGCAGACGTGACGACGGCTGTGGCAAAGGGTGACCTTTCCAAGAAAATTACAGTAGACGTTAAAGGCGAAATTCTCGAGCTTAAAAACACGATTAACACAATGGTGGACCAGCTCAGTTCGTTCGCATCAGAAGTAACTCGTGTAGCAAGAGAAGTAGGAACGGAAGGAAAACTCGGTGGACAAGCGCAAGTAAAGGGCGTCTCTGGAACATGGAAGGATCTGACTGATAACGTCAACTCGATGGCAAGCAACCTGACAGCTCAGGTGCGAAACATCGCAGACGTGACCACCGCTGTAGCAAATGGTGACCTCTCCAGAAAAATCACAGTAGACGTAAAAGGCGAAATCTTAGAACTGAAGAAGACGATCAACACGATGGTGGACCAGCTCAGTTCGTTCGCATCAGAAGTAACTCGTGTAGCAAGAGAAGTAGGAACTGAAGGAAAACTCGGTGGACAAGCGCAAGTAAAAGGTGTCGCCGGAACTTGGAAAGACTTGACCGATTCAGTAAATTACATGGCAGGCAACTTGACGGCGCAGGTGCGAAACATCGCAGAAGTGACGACAGCTGTAGCTAAAGGTGACCTATCCAAGAAGATCACAGTAGACGTAAAAGGTGAAATTCTCGAACTGAAAAACACGATTAATACGATGGTGGACCAGCTCAGTTCGTTTGCCGCAGAAGTGACACGTGTGGCAAGAGAAGTAGGTTCGGAAGGAAAACTCGGAGGGCAAGCCGACGTAAAGGGCGTCTCCGGAACGTGGAAAGACTTGACGGACTCTGTGAATTACATGGCGTCCAACCTCACATCGCAAGTAAGAAACATCGCAGACGTGACGACCGCCGTGGCTAATGGAGACCTCTCCAGAAAGATCACGGTGGACGTCAAAGGCGAAATTCTAGAGCTTAAAAACACGATTAACACAATGGTGGACCAACTCAGTTCGTTCGCAGCGGAGGTCACACGTGTGGCGAGGGAGGTGGGAACGGAAGGGCGTCTCGGAGGACAAGCCGACGTCAAAGGCGTGTCTGGAACATGGCGGGACTTGACTGACTCAGTGAACTTCATGGCTTCGAACCTGACAGCTCAGGTGCGAAACATTGCCGAGGTGACCACAGCGGTAGCGACGGGCGACCTCTCGAAGAAGATTACGGTAGACGTAAAAGGCGAAATTCTCGAACTGAAAAATACAATCAACATCATGGTGGACCAACTGAGTTCATTCGCGGCTGAGGTGACGCGTGTGGCGCGTGAAGTAGGTTCGGAAGGAAAACTCGGTGGACAAGCCGATGTGCAGGGGGTTACCGGAGCTTGGAAGGGTCTCACAGATAACGTAAATATGATGGCAGGAAACTTGACGGCGCAGGTGCGAAACATCGCCGAGGTGACGACAGCCGTTGCCAAAGGTGACCTGTCGAAGAAGATCACGGTAGACGTAAAAGGCGAAATCTTGGAGTTGAAAAACACAATCAACACCATGGTGGACCAGCTTTCGTCGTTCGCTTCTGAAGTTACACGTGTGGCCAGAGAAGTTGGAACGGACGGGAAACTGGGTGGTCAAGCCGATGTACGCGGAGTGTCGGGTACATGGAAAGACTTGACCGACTCGGTAAATTACATGGCGTCGAACTTGACGGGTCAGGTGCGAAACATCGCCGAGGTGACGACAGCCGTGGCAAACGGTGACTTGACGAGAAAAATCACCGTCCAAGTAAAAGGAGAAATCCTTGAGCTGAAGAATACAATCAACACGATGGTTGACCAATTAAGTTCATTCGCTTCTGAAGTTACACGTGTGGCGAAAGAAGTAGGAACTGAAGGAAGACTGGGTGGACAAGCCGATGTAAAAGGTGTGTCGGGTACGTGGAAAGACTTGACCGATTCGGTAAATTACATGGCATCAAACTTGACTGGACAGGTGCGAAACATCGCCGACGTGACAACTGCTGTAGCTAATGGAGACCTTTCCAGAAAGATCACGGTAGACGTTAAAGGCGAAATTCTCGAACTGAAAAACACAATCAATACGATGGTGGACCAGCTCAGTTCGTTCGCATCAGAAGTAACTCGTGTAGCAAGAGAAGTAGGAACGGAAGGAAAACTCGGTGGACAAGCCGAAGTTAAGGGAGTTGGTGGCACGTGGAAAGACTTGACGGATAACGTCAATTCGATGGCAAGCAACCTGACAGCTCAGGTGCGAAACATCGCAGACGTGACGACCGCCGTTGCAAACGGTGACTTGACGAAAAAAATCACCGTAGACGTTAAGGGCGAAATTCTCGAACTGAAAAACACGATTAACACGATGGTGGACCAGCTCAGTTCATTCGCATCAGAAGTTACACGTGTAGCAAGAGAAGTAGGAACCGAAGGAAAACTCGGTGGACAAGCCGTTGTTCAAGGAGTCTCAGGTACATGGAAAGATTTGACGGACAACGTCAACTCCATGGCAGGAAACTTGACAGAGCAGGTGCGTGGTATCGCCGGGGTTGTCACCGCGGTAGCGAACGGAAACTTGAAACGAAAACTGGTGCTCCAGGCTAAAGGAGAAATCGGTTCGCTTTCTGACACGATTAACGAAATGATTGACACGCTCGCGACATTTGCGGACCAGGTTACTTCGGTGGCGAGAGAAGTAGGTGTAGAGGGTGTGCTCGGAGGACAAGCTCTGGTACCTGGCGCCGCCGGTACGTGGAGAGACTTGACGGACAACGTAAACGGTCTGGCTGCTAACTTGACTACACAGGTCAGAGCGATCGCCGAAGTAGCCACAGCCGTTACGAAGGGTGACTTGACTCGAACGGTAGCGGTAGAAGCGAGAGGCGAAGTTGCGTCGCTCAAAGATAATATCAACGAAATGATCCGTAACCTGAAAGACACGACGCAGAAGAACACTGAGCAAGACTGGCTGAAGACCAACCTTGCGAAGTTTACGAGTATGTTGCAAGGACAAAGAGACTTGCTCACAGTCGCTAACTTGATTCTCTCTGAAGTGGCACCACTGGTTCGAGCACAACATGGTGTCTTCTACATAAATGAGAATGAAGAAGGCGAAGGTTCACTCAAACTGATGGGAAGCTACGCCTATCAGAAGCGGAAACATCTGTCCGATCGCTTCAAGATGAGAGAAGGTCTGATCGGTCAAACGGCAGTTGAGAAGCAGAGAATTCTGGTCACCAACGCGCCGGAAGATTACGTCAAGATCACCTCTGGACTCGGTGAAGCGACGCCGATCAATATCGTCGCTCTACCGGTCATTTTCGAAGGTGACGTGCGAGCGGTGATCGAACTAGCATCGTTCCAACCGTTCAGCGAAATCCACTTAGCGTTCCTCGACCAGCTCACAGAAAGCATCGGTATCGTGCTCAACACTATCGAAGCGAACATGAGAACGGAAAACCTCCTCAAGCAATCGCAATCGTTGGCGCAAGAACTGCAGGCTCAACAACAAGAGCTCACAGAAACAAACAAGCGTCTCGAACAACAAGCGAAAACGTTGCAAGCTTCGGAAGATTTGCTCACACAGCAACAAGAAGAACTCCAACAAACAAACGAAGAGTTGGAAGAGAAAGCGAGATTGCTGGCTGCGCAGAACGCCGAGGTGGAGCGCAAGAACAGAGAGATCGAGCAAGCAAGACTGTCTCTGGAAGAGAAGGCAGAGCAGCTGGCGCTCACTTCGAAATACAAATCAGAATTCCTCGCCAACATGTCGCATGAATTGAGAACCCCGCTCAACAGCTTGCTGATTCTGTCGAAATTACTTTCAGACAATGGTGAGGCTAACCTGACTGCCAAACAAGTCGAGTTCGCAAAAACAATTCACGCATCAGGTTCTGACTTGCTTGAATTGATCAACGACATTCTCGACCTGTCCAAGATCGAATCTGGAACGATTACACTCGATATTGGCGAAATCGGATTCAAGGATCTGCACGAAGCGATCGAGCGAAACTTCAGACAGGTTGCCGAAAATAAGAAGCTGGACTTCCATCTCGACTTTACCGACAACTTGCCTCGTTCCTTGAGCACAGACTCCAAGCGCTTGCAGCAAGTGCTCAAGAATCTGCTCTCCAATGCATTCAAGTTCACCGAAGATGGTGGCGTCACTCTTAAGGTCTCGCCGGTATCTGAAGGATGGAGTGCGGACAAGACAAGCTTGAATAATTCCCCGACTGTGGTCGCTTTCGCTGTCACCGATAGTGGTATCGGAATTCCGGGAGACAAACAAAGGATCATCTTCGAGGCATTCCAACAAGCTGACGGCAGTACGAGCCGGAAGTATGGTGGTACAGGATTGGGACTGCCGATCAGCCGAGAAATCGCTAGCTTGCTGGGCGGCGAAATCAGGGTGACGAGTGCTCCCGGCGAAGGCAGTACTTTCACACTCTATCTGCCTGTCAAATACGCTCCGTCAATGCAGACCGCGAGACCTCGCAGCTCGGTATCGGCGTACTCATCTCCGACTGTGACCTACGACGCTTTGGCTCCGGACTCACTGGAAATTCCAAACGATTCCAGCATCTTGTTGGAAAGCATCGTTGCCGACGACCGAGGCAGCATCCAGGACGACGACCGTGTCTTGCTTATCGTAGAAGACGATGTCACATTCGCCCGGTTGCTCTTAGATGAAGCGCGCGATAGCGGCTTCAAGGGGCTTGTGGCGGTCAATGGTGCCGCCGCGATCGCTCTTGCTCGACGATTCAATCCCGACGCTATAACACTAGACATAGTGCTGCCGGATATGGATGGTTGGACGGTGCTCGATCGACTCAAGCACGATCCGAAGACTCGACATATTCCAGTTAATGTCATCTCGGCGTCTGGTCAGAAGCAACGCGTCTTTAAACAAGGCGCAATTGGATACTTCGAAAAACCAGTCACCAAGGAAGCTATTAACGAAGCGATGAGCGCCATCAAAGCCTTCATCGAGCGACCAGCCAAAAATCTGCTTGTTGTTGAAGATGATGAAACCCAACGCAACAGCATCGTCGAATTGATCGGCAATGGTGACGTTGAAACGACCGCGGTGGCATCAGGTGAAGAAGCGCTTGAATTGCTCAAGGCCAATCACTTCGATTGCATGGTGATCGATTTAGGACTGCCTGATATGACCGGCTACGAGCTAATCAGGAAAGTTCAAGATGACCTCGGCTTACAGAACTTGCCTATCGTTGTATATACAGGCAAGGATCTGACGCCGAAAGAAGAAATGGAATTGCGGCAAATGACCGAAGCCGTAATCGTCAAGGAAGCCAAGTCGCCAGACCGCTTGCTCGATGAAACTGCACTCTTCTTGCACCGAGTCGAAAATAATCTGCCAGAGTCGAAACGCCGTATGCTCCAGCAAGCGCACAACCGTGACCCGATTCTGTCAGACCGTAAGATCCTGATCGTTGACGACGACGTAAGAAACATATTTGCGCTGACCAGCATATTAGAAGGTCAGCACATGAATGTGATCTACGCTGAAAATGGGCTTGAGGCAATTAACCTGATTCAAGAAAACCATGATGTTGAAGTCGTCTTGATGGACGTCATGATGCCTGAGATTGATGGATATGAAACTACTCGTCGCATACGCGATATGGAACAATTCAAGAATCTGCCAATTATTGCTCTCACCGCGAAGGCAATGAAAGGGGACCGAGAAAAATGCATCGAGGCAGGAGCGTCGGATTACATCGCTAAACCGGTTGATACTGACCAACTCATGTCGCTGCTACGTGTCTGGCTCTATCAATGAGCGCCGATAGATAAGCAATGAAAGATTTGGATTCAACAAACACCGTCGGGGAAAAAGACGAGATCGAGTCAATTGAAATCGATCTATTGCTTGACGGCATCTATCGGCGTTATGGATACGACTTACGGAAGTATGCGGCGGCGTCAATTCGCCGACGCATCTGGAAGTTCGCAGAGCAAGAGAAGCTGGCCACGATATCCGCGGTGCAAGAAGCTGTTTTGCACGAGGCGACTATAATGGATCGCTTCGTGCTTTCGCTTACGGTAAACGTCACGACTATGTTTCGAGACCCGGCATTTTTTCAGGCCCTACGGACTGAAGTGATTCCGATTCTAAAAACGTATCCAATGATTCGAATATGGGATGCTGGGTGCGCAACCGGTGAAGAAGCTTATTCAATGGCAATCGTATTGAAGGAAGAGGGGATTTACGATCGCTGTCGCATTTACGCTACCGATATGAACGAAGACGTTTTGCGAAAAGCGAAATCTGGGATATTTCCACTAGCGCACATGAAAGAATTCACCGACAACTACATGCAATCTGGTGGCAAAAATTCTTTCTCGCAATATTACACCGCAAAATACGACTATGCGATCATCAACCAGGAGCTGCGGCAGAACATTATCTTCGCTCAGCACAACCTGGTTACCGACAAGTCGTTTAACGAATTCAACCTCGTCCTTATCCGCAACGTCTTGATTTATTTCAATGAAGAGCTACGCGGAAAAGTTTTGGATTTGTTGCATGAAAGCATGGCTTCGTTTGGAATCCTAGCTTTAGGTAAGAGAGAGTCGCTATCGTCTAGCAAGTTGGAATCAGCGTATGAAGTGCTTGATTCTGCGATGAAATTGTATAAGAGGTGTGCCTGATGAGTTACAAACTCATCATTATTGGCTGTTCACTAGGCGGGTTGTCCGCTATCAAAATGTTGCTTGCCGGGATCTCAGACGATTGTGTGGTGCCGATAATTTTGATTCAACATCGCGAGCAAAAAGCAGAAGTGAGCATGGATAACGTTCTCACTAACATGATGCAACGATATACCAAGCGGCAGGTTAACGAGGCCGAAGACAAAATGCCGCTTCGCTTAAACCACATTTATCTTGCGCCAGCTGATTACCACTTATTGATTGAGCGTGAATCTGTCGCCTTATCTGCAGATGAGCCTGTGGCCTACGCTCGTCCATCAATCGATGTTTCGTTTGATTCAGCCGCTCGCACCTACGGTAGTGGTGTAATTGCAGTCGTTCTCACCGGTGCCAGCCGTGATGGTGCAGACGGTGCATTTAGCATCGAGAACAGAGGCGGGCTGGTAATTATCCAGGATCCTCTAACTGCTGAGAGCGATACATTGCCGAAGGCCGCAGTTGCTTCGACCAAGAACTCGAAAATTATGCAACTTGAACAAATCGGGCCGTTCATTTCGGACATCGTGCGCGAAGGAGGAGCCAGTCGTGCTTCCAGAGCAACCAGTTAACATACTGATCGTTGATGACCAGCCTGAGAACTTAATGGCACTCGAAGCCGTTCTGGAGGCACTTGGTCAGAACTTGGTCAAGGCCAATTCTGGTAAAGAGGCACTGAAAGCTTTACTTCATAACGATTTCGCTATTGTGATTTTGGACGTCAACATGCCTGAGATGAATGGTTTCGAGACTGCCTCAATTTTTAGACAGCGTGAGAATTCAAAACATACACCGGTTATCTTCCTGACAGCTATGTATACACAAGATGCTGACCGCTCCCTCGGTTACTCGTTAGGGGCCGTCGACTTTATCGTCAAACCTTTCAATGCAGATGTATTGAAATCAAAGGTAAGTGTCTTCGTTGATCTATTTAAGAAGACGGAACAAATTAAGAGACAAGCTGAGCTAATTGCCGAAATCGAAAAGCAACGAGCCAAAGAAGAAAAGGATAGACTGGAAACCGAAAAGCAATTGATTCATCAAGAGCTTCTCAGGCAGGAGGCAGAAACTCAACTGTTGGAAGAACGCAGTCGCCAGTTGCAAAAAGCGGATCGTCTGAAAACCGAATTTCTTGCCAACATGAGCCACGAAATTCGCACACCGATGAATGGTGTGATCGGTATGGCTGAACTACTTTTGCACACAGCACTCTCAACGGAACAGCGCGAATTTGCTCGCATCATCAGGGAATCGGCGCAAGCACTGCTGATCATCATTAACGATATTCTGGACCTTTCAAAAATTGAAGCAGGAAAACTGGATTTAGAGATCCTTGATTTCGATTTGATACCACTGGTTGAAGGAACGGCGGAACTGCTCAGTGAGCAAGCTCGAGATAAGAATATTGCCGTAATGACGTTTATCGATCCCGAACTTCCCAAAGTACTGAAAGGGGATTCTGGGCGACTCAGGCAAGTTCTTCTGAATCTAATCGGCAACGCTATGAAGTTCACCGAGAAAGGTGAAGTGATTGTTCGTGCCACCAGAGCGGAGTCCTCCAACGGTGATGGCAAAGTTGTAATTACTTTTGGTGTAAAAGATACCGGCATTGGTCTCTCGTCAGAAGCCGTCGAACGATTATTCAGACCATTCTCGCAAGCAGATGGATCCACTACACGCAAATTTGGTGGCACCGGTTTAGGTTTGTCCATATCCAAACGACTGGTCGAGCTTATGGGCGGTCGTATTGGCGTTCATAGCGCAGTTGGTGAGGGGTCGCTTTTCTGGTTCGAAGTTCCGTTTGAAATTGGCGTTGCTCCCTCTGACTCGCCACTGGATCCAGAAAAACTCGAACAAACGCGAGTGCTAATTGTCGATGATCAAGACAGCGCGCGCACGATTATTCAAGCGTACATCAAATCTTGGGGCATGAACTGCGACGATGCGAGCGGTGTTGATGAAGCTCTCAAAAAGCTGAAAGAAAAAGCAAAAGCGAAGATACCATACGACATTGTTATCACTGATTTGGCAATGCCAGAACACGATGGTTTCAATTTACTGAAACGCATTCAACAAGAAAAAGTATTGAAGAACACCAAAGTCTTTCTCTGCACTGGATACGACGTTAAGAATCAAGGTGAGAAAGCCTTAGACTCGGGATTCTCTGCCTATCTCACAAAGCCGGTCCAGCAGTCACGCTTGTTTAATTCCATCGCCAAAGTGATGATCATCACTAACGACGTTATCGGGGAAGTCGGCAAGCAAGCACAGACCTCAGAGAACACGGTTGTAACCGACAAAGGGTTGGTGCTGATCGCGGAAGACAATCCCGTCAATCAAAAAGTCGCAATTTTGCAACTCAAGAAATTAGGCTACGAATCTGTGGCAGTTGGAAGCGGCAGAAAAGCGATTGAAGAGTTGAAATTAGTCAATTACCAGTTGGTCCTTATGGACTGCCAGATGCCAGACATGGATGGTTTCGAAACAACAAAGGTGATTCGAAAGTCTGAAACGATGACCGGCAAGCACATTCCGATCATTGGCCTGACTGCGCACGCGATGGAAGGCGATCGCGATAAGTGTATCGCCGCAGGAATGGATGACTACTTGAGTAAACCAACTTCTTTAGACAAAATGTCAAAAATGTTGGCAAAGTGGACTCAGTCTTGCAGCGATGCTGATCGCGTAAGCAACACAAACGATCGATTGGAAGATCTAGAGAGAGTGCTGCCAGAAGAATTGTTGGCGGAGCTTATGCCGTTGTTCGTAACGACGACTCTAAAGTCACTGGAAGAGATCCGCGGTGCAATAGTGCAAAAAGAGCTGCCGCACTTAATCGCCAAAGCTCACGAGATCAGAGGCGCGGCTGCAGGTGTTGGTGCAATGAAGGTATCTGCAATCAGCAAAGAGCTCGAGTCTTCGGGCAAAGCTGAAGATTGGCAATTAATTCCAAAACACTTCAAGCGCTTAGAAAAATCGTTCGAGACGTTATCCAAGATTATCGATGAACCGATGCCGATTGCGGAGTGATTCTCTACTTGAATCCAAGATATTTGCTGCCCTCAGATTCCGAAACTACCAGTGGTAATTCTTGGTATACGGATTGTCAGTCGCATTTGTGACCGTATAGCCAGATGCTGATTCCGCGTCGTTGTTTCTTGGACCACCAGAATCTGATTCGGCACCAAGGTTAGCGAGTCCACCAGAATCTGACTCGGCACCAGAATTCATCACGCCACCAGATTCTGAGAAGCCGCCCGAGTTGCGTACACCACCTGACTGTGATGCGCCGCCTGAGTTATAAAATCCGCCGCTTTCAGAATCGCCACCACCAAATACGAAGCCGCCTGATTCAGATTCGGCGAGCACTGGAGCGACTGATGCAAAGGCAACTGCTGATGCGATCAAAAAAGGTTTTTTGAATTTGGAAATCGACATTTATGACTTCTCCGTTTGTTTGTATGTTTTACAAAATTGGAATTTTAAATGGATGCTTGCTGAAACGATTTATCGTTCGTCAGGACTGCTTTTTCTTTTTGAATTCCTTCATGTCATTGTTGTCCACGCCTAATTCAGCGGCTTTTTTCATATCGTTTACTGATGGATCTTTCTTACCCAACTTGTCGTAAGCGAAAGCGCGATTGTAATAGGCAATGCCGAGCTTAGGATTCAATTCGATTGCCTTGTTGCAATCATCGATAACGCCTTGCCATTCAGCTTTGTGCATCTTGGCGTGAGCGCGATTGCTCCATGCCAATGCCTTCTTTGGAGCAACTTCAACAGCCTTGTTTGCATCTTCCAAAGCTTTACCCTTCTCACCGATTTCGGCGTAGGCATGAGATCTGTTCACTAACGCGAGAGGGAGATTTGGTGAAATTTCCAAGGCTTTTGTTGCTGCATCAACTGCTTCTTTTTGACGTCCCAATTTGTTCAATGCATGCGAACGATTGACGTATGCCATGGCATCGTCTTTGTCTAATTCAATAGCTTTTTCGGCGTCGGCCAAGGCTTTTTTGAATTCGCCCAGTTTGTTTTCGGCCCATGAACGATTTAAATAGGCATGACCCATTTTTGGTTTTATGCTGATTGCTTTACTGGCATCTTTTTCGGCTTGCTTGAAATCGCCTGCGCCAGCATAGGCTGCTGCTCGATTGCTGAAAGCACGTGCGTATTTTGGACTTAGCTTGATTGCCTCATCAAACTTTGGAATCGCCTCTTTGAAATTACCTTTTACAACTAACGCTGTACCAGCTTTGTTTGCTTCGAACGCATCGTGAGCAGCCTCTTTCGATATTTCACCGTTTTTCGGTTTGTCATTTGTTTTTTTTGAGTCATCCGCTGCAAATGTCTGAACACCGCAGTTCAGAAGAAAAAGAGTTGCAAGGAGACTTGTGGAAGCTGACTTGGGTCTGATCATATTAACCTCGGCAAGGTACGCACATCTCGCCGAATTATAGTCCATTATCATGAAGGTTGCGCTGGACGAAGCCCAATATCCTTAAGGAGCTTTAGTTTTGCTCTTATCTTCAGCGACAAGGGCCTGAAATTCCGGAGACAATCTAATGTCTGTCGCTTTGCGCTTCTCGAGCAACCAGTCATGTAATGCTTTCTGCTCGGCATTTTGTTTCAAGTAGGTGCGCAGATCCTCTTTAACTTCTGAAAGAGGCTGAACGCCGCCTGGCTTACGGTCCGTCACTTTAATAATGTGGTATCCGAATTCACTTGTAATTAGGTTCGGATATACCTGACCGGTTTTAAGCGTGTCGACTTTAGCCGCAAATTCTTTCAGCATATGGCTCTTATCTTGGTAGCCCATATCGCCACCAATTTTCGCGGCTCGGGAGGCAATATCATCGCTGCTTTCGTTCGCTAGTTTGGCGAAGTTTTCGCCCTTGAGCGCCTTGTCCAAAAGATCTTGCGCTTTCTGTTTCTGCTGTTGCTCAACAATTTTTACCTTCTTATCCAAATCTGCATTTGAGATCTTCGGGTCTTGCTCTTTAAGTTGAGTGCGCATGCTTGGCTGCTGGGGTGAGTCTTTTGATGGCGCAGCAATAACGATCTGGCTGAGTTTCATCATGTCGCCGTGTTTGAATTTTTCTTTGTTTTGATCGTAGAGCTTTTGCAGATCGCTATCGCTAACAGTGGCTGATTTGCGAATCGATTCGATCATCTTTCTAACAAGTTCGCCTTGAACGATATCATCGCGCAATTGATCCTTGTTCATTCCCTCTGCAATCATTTTGTCGAAGGCTTTGTTTTTCTTTGCTTCGATGTAGACATTGTATGCAGCCGGTCCATAACCCTTGGTGCGTGCCGCACCGCATAGAATCTCGCGATCGACGATTTGATGCAGCAATGTTTCTTCTATTTTCGAGGTGGCGACCTTGAATGCCAGTCCTAAATCCAAAACGTACTGATTGAAGTGCTCCGTCGTTTCATGCACTGATTCGAGATGTTTCTTGACGACTCCACCGCTTGCGTTTTCAGCCTTAAGTGCAGTGTCGAGCAATCTCTTTTTCTCATCGGCTGTCAATGAGAGTCCCTCTCTTTTCGCTTGCGCGACGAGCTGTGCCGCAGCTGCGTGATTGGCACTAAGAGTTGTCTGAATTTGTTCTTCCTGCATTTGCAATGTTTTGCGATACTGTCCAATTGTGACCGGCGTACCGGCAACTGTGCAGATCACTTCGGTGTCGGGCATTTTACCGAGCTTGATTACTCTTCGCGCCGCTTCAACCTGTGGGAGTAAGCCATCAGGCAAATCTTGCTCTTTTGCAGCTTTGGCATCAGGAGCGGAGGTGGTTGTCGTTGTAGTGGTTGTCGTGGCTGTAGTTGTTTTTGTAGCGTCAACTTTTTCGTCAGTCTTGCTGCAGCTGGAAAGCAACATCACACTGAAAGACAGTGCTATCACTACTTGTGATGCACTTCTACGCTTCGCTATTCTCGTCTTCAAAACGCTCACCCACTTCGATTTTCAGAGGATAGTCCTGACTATCAACTGGCTTTTTCTGGACTATTAGAAACCATAGCACTTAGCAGTTCTTGGAGCAAATCTAGTTGTTCCGGTGGAGAAACGCCTTCACAGCGAACCAAAATGTATGGCGTAGGACCCGCTCCACCAGCGGCTCCTGGTTTGTAAGTGGTGCGAGTAGCGAGATGCTTGGGAAGGCGCGCTTGAATTGGCAACCATTGTTGTAAGCGGAAATTGACTGCCAACCGGATACCCGCCGCTTCTGGCTTGATTGCCGTAACTGCAGCTTTGCTGGCCAAAAGGCGCAATCGTACCACCGCTGTAAGTTGCAGCGCTTCTTGCGGCGGGCTGCCGAATCGATCTTGCCATTCTTCAAGCAACATATTCAATTGACGTTCGGACTTGACGTCGGCTAGACGTTTGTACTCGATCAGTCGCTGTTCGTTATCAGATACATATGTCTCAGGAATGTACGCTGTAACGTTGATGTCCACTTGCGTGTCGGCATCCCCTGAAACCGCTTCACCCTTCAATTCAGCAACTGATTCTTCGAGCAATTTGCAATACAAATCGAATCCGACCGACACCATGTGTCCATGTTGTTCCGAACCGAGAATATTGCCTACGCCTCGAATTTCCATGTCGCGCAATGCGATTTGATAACCTGAACCCAACGATGTGAATTCGCGAATTGCTTTCAATCTGTTTTGTGCAGTTTCGCTCAATACTTTTTGTGGACGATATAAACAGTAAGCGTATGCCTGCACGTCACTTCTGCCCACGCGTCCCCGCAGTTGATACAACTGCGCCAGTCCCAATTTGTCGGCTTCGTTGACGATAATTGTATTGACGTTTGGAATGTCCAAACCAGATTCAATAATTGTTGTGCAGACGAGAATGTCATATGAGTGTGCGGAGAAATCGAGCATCACGTTCTCTAGATCGCGCTCATTCATCTGACCGTGTCCGATGATCACACGAGCTTCAGGCACTAGAGTTTTGATTTCGAATGCGATTGCTTCAATGCTTTCGACGCGATTGTGCACTACATAGATTTGTCCACCGCGTTCCATCTCGTGGAGAATCGCTGTACGAACAAGTGGTAATTTGTATTCACCGACGAAAGTTTTGATTGGTGCGCGGTTGGTTGGCGGCGTGTTGATCAAGCTCATATCGCGAGCGCCAGTCAACGCCATGTGCAACGTTCTCGGAATCGGAGTCGCTGACATTGTCAGAACGTCGACCATGACGCGCAGCTGTTTCAACTTTTCTTTGTGTCCGACACCAAATCGTTGTTCTTCGTCGATGACAATCAAGCCCAGATCTTTGAATTGAATGTCTTTCTGCAACATTCGGTGCGTGCCGACGACGACGTCGCATTCACCTGAAGCCAATTTGACAACCACTTCGCGTTGTTCTTTCGCACTCTTGAATCGACTGAGCAATCCGACTTTGATCGGATATGGTGCGAAGCGCTCGGACATTGTGTTGAAATGCTGTTGCGCCAGGATCGTTGTAGGAACGAGAATGGCAGCTTGTTTCCCTGACATTACAGCTTTGAAGATGCCTCTGACTGCGACTTCTGTTTTTCCGAAACCCACGTCTCCGCAGATCAAGCGATCCATCGGTTTGTTTGATTCCAAATCTCGCTTTGTGTCGACGATCGCTTGCCATTGATCCGGGGTCTCTTCAAACCGGAATGCCTCTTCCATTTCGTACTGCCATGGCGTATCTGGAAGAGCGGCAAATCCCTCTTGCTTAGCGCGCATCGCATACAAATTGACTAAATCTTCAGCAACGGCCTTGACTGATTTTTTGACCCGTTTTTTGACGGTTTCCCATTCAGCGCCACCCAGTCGCGAAAGGCGTGGTGCGTTTTCACCGGCACCGCGATATCGGGACAGGAGATTGATTTGATCGACAGGCACGTAAAGTCGATCTTCACCGGAATATTGAACGGTCAAATATTCTCTTTGCTGACCGTCAACGCTGATGCGTTGTACACCGACGAATTGTCCAATGCCTTGCTTGATGTGAACGACATAGTCGCCGATTTTCAGGTCTGTAACTGAATTAAAACGGTCGTATGTTTTTTCTGCGGTTGGTCTGCGATAGACATTTGGCTTTCGTTTCAATCCAAACATTTCGCTATCGGTAATTGAGACCAGTTTCACATCTTCCAGGCGAAATCCGCCCAGGAAGCCATGTCTAGTTACCCAAACTTCTTGGGCACCAGCAGCACCAGGTGGTTTTCCAGGCGTGTTGAGCAATTCGCCAAGAGAGGCAGGACTTTCAACCGATGTAGCACCATGTTCGGCGATCTCTTTAGCGACGGTGCCTTCGGTTGGACCAGGTATGTAAGTGGCTGAGATGTCCCACTCTTTCATTAAGCCAAGAATACGCTGAGGTTGCTCTGTTGAGATCAGGATGCGGTGTCCATCTTTGCGCCATTGGCGAATGCGCTCAACCACGATTTGCATCTGATTGCCGAAACGCTCGATCGCGTGGCAATCAAATTGCACCAATCCGGATTGATTTTCGTTATCGAAAATCGGCAAAGTAGAGAGATAAACGCGCTGCTTGAGTTTCAGCTTCTGTGAGACTTCTGCAACCGACATATGAAGGAGGCTCGGCAGTGGGAGCAGTCTTCCAGTTGATAGTCCTTCGTTATAAGAGCTGTTCAACTTCTCGTCGTAAGAAGTCAGTGACATGATCAATGTATCCCACTCGTCAAACAAAACGAGTGCATTTGCCGGCAGATAATCGACAAGAGTGGTCAACGTTTGGTGAACGAATGGAGCATAGTATTCAGTCGATTCTGGATACGAGCCTGATTCAAAGCTGGTTAAATCGTTTTCCATCACCGCGCGCAAGGTTTCGGCGGCGGCTCCGTCACCAAGTGCTTCGATTGTTTTGTCAGCGACTGCTCTTATATCTGCAATCAGCGCTTGAAACTCTTCCTTCTTTTTCGTGTCCAAAATCACCCAATATCTAGGTGGTATCAAGACGCTTTTCGAATCTTCTACAGAGCGTTGATTTTCAATATTGAACAGTCGGATTGATTC
>JBBQFO010000009.1:0-45916 GCA_038322035.1 Candidatus Obscuribacterales bacterium | reverse complement strand
AGTTCTTCAAGCGGTTGGCAAGAACGAAGTATAGTAACAAAAATAAACCTAAGTCCCAAACTGCTTCGTACAAAAAAGTGGGATGGAAATAACTCGAAGAGCTAAATTGTATCGGTCGCCGATCCAATGGAATCAAGAGTTTGAGCGGGAAATCGTCTCCGACTGGCTTTCCGAACGCCTCTGAATTGAAGAAATTTCCCCATCGACCAATCGATTGTGCGAGCGGTACGGACGTTGTGATCACGTCGCAGAACGGCCAGAATTTGGCTTTGGTGAACTTGCAGTAGAGCAAACAGCCAATGAACGCACCGATAATGCCACCATGCAACGACATACCGCCATGCCAGGTGGCGACAATGTCAGCGAGATTATTTGCGTAGCTAGACCATGACAGGGCGACGTAGTAAAGTCGGGCGCCGATGATTGCGCCGATAAAACTGCTGAGGGCGCAGTTGACCAATTTTTGATCGTCTAACCCTCTCCTGGTGGCCATGGATGTTGCGCAAGCGATGGCTGCCAATGCGCCAAGGGCGATCATGAGGCCGTAATAACGCACGGTGAGAGGACCGAGCTGGAACAGAATGCCTGTTATTGTAGGCGAGCTAAAAATCATGGTCCCAATTGTAGCCGTCCGCCGTCATCGCTGCGACCAGCTTAGGTCGAAACGGTCAATTTTGAGATATTTCGAAATTCCAAGAAGGGCGCGTGCAGAGCCTTCCGTCGCTAATATGGCTTCTGGTCGTTCGGAACCATGCCACCGTAGACATCTTTCGGCGCTTTTCCGATGCCTCTGTCCTTGTTAGCTGGCAGGCTGCCATCATGCTGCTCGTCGGATGGGTCGTCGCCGTGCGGGTCGTCACCATGTGGGTCGGCACCGTTGTACTTCTGGGCAACGATCCATTGCGTCTGCATGACTTGAGAGATCGATGGTTTAATCTGAATCTTGTTGAGCGAGAAACCCGCTGAAACAGGCGCGCACGCCACCGCGGTGGCTAAGACTACAATCATACTTGACATAATGCACTCCGTCCGTCGGCAATACTGACCTGGTTTCCGCGAAAAGTATAACGGAACTGTCCGATAAGCACGTTAAAATAGGGGCTACGGCTGCAAATTTCGGGGTTTTATGGGACGAATTAGGGCTAAATGGATATGTCAAGCGTGTGGATATTCCGCATCTAAGCAGTTGGGAAAGTGCAGTGAGTGCGCCACATGGAACTCCATGGTCGAGGAACTCTATGAGGAAGAAGCTGCTGGGGCGGCGAAAAAAGGCTTTGCCACGCGTCTGAATACGGGCTTCGGTGGTGTTTCTCCAACTGATTCTGTCGGACCTGTCGGGCTGGACGAAATCGAAATCAACAACGAAACTCTCGACGCATCCCGATTGAGTACAGGCTTGGCCGGTCTCGATGAGGTTCTAGGTGGCGGGTTAGTTCCAGGCTCAGTAGTCTTGCTGGCTGGCGACCCTGGCATTGGCAAATCGACTTTGCTCTTACAGGTGGCAAATTACGTCGCTTCAAAGCAAAAAATTCTCTACGTCTCTGGTGAGGAATCCGCGTCACAAGTGAAGCTTCGCGCTTCTCGACTGGGAATCAAGCATGCGAATATTCTGGTCGATTCGGAGCAAGACGTGAGCAAAATCCGCGACAGAATGCTTTCGGCGGAGGTAAAGGTAGCAATCATTGACAGTATTCAGTCGATGTATCACCCGCAAATCGGTAGCGCTCCCGGCTCTGTAAGCCAGGTTCGCGAAGGTGCTCAATTTATTGTTTCGGCGGCTAAATCGCAGAATATCGCCACGATCTTGGTCGGTCACGTCACTAAAGACGGTACCATTGCTGGCCCTCGGGTGCTCGAACACATGGTGGACGTTGTTCTGCAGTTCGAAGGCGATCGCGCTCGGCAGCTGCGCATCCTCAAAGCCGCAAAAAATCGTTTCGGCTCTACACAAGAGATTGCTATCTATACTATGACCACATCTGGTCTCGCTGAAGTGGACAATCCCAGTGCTCTGTTGCTTGGAGATCGGCTCAGCAAGCTGGGTCGCAAGCAAGCGCCTTCGGGCACCGCTGTAATCGCGGGTGGTGAAGGAAGCCGCTCACTGCTGTTGGAAGTGCAAGCGCTTGTCGGCAACACACACTATCCGAGCCCGCGTAGAGTAGTGAACGGATGGGACTACAATCGTCTGCTGCAAGTGCTTGCTGTACTCGAAAAGAAAGTCGGCTTAGCCGTTTCGAGGTACGATGTCTATGTCAACATTGTTGGTGGATTGGACTTCAACGACCCTTCTGGTGACCTCGGCATCAGCGTTGCAGTGGCAACTTCCTTCCTCGATCGCTCCATCGATCCCGGACTTTTGTGCGTAGGAGAGTTGGGGTTAACTGGCGAAATTCGAGCAGTAGTCTCACTTGAGCAACGTTTGAAGGAAGCGGCAAAAATGGGATTTCACAAGGCTCTGGTACCAAAAGCCAACTTGCCTTTGGAATGCAAAATAGAAAATATGGAAGTGATCGGCGTCGATTCTCTGCTCGATGCCCTAAACTACTCGATTCCAGGAGCAGAGCTTGGAGTAAAGCCCGGGTCACGAGATGCAAAAGCACCAGTGCCGCCCGCTGAAACCAGCCCTGCACGTTAGAATTTAATTGAAGTAATTGCAATTCTCGTAGTTCAGTATGAAGACGATTTCCGAAGATCTAACCCGTCAACTTGGTGGCATGCCTGACAATTCAGGCGTGTACATCTTCAGAGACGCGCAGGGCGAAATCATTTACATCGGTAAAGCAGTTAGTTTGCGCAACCGAGTTCGTTCTTATTGGAATGAAACATCGTGGCGGGAGAGACCGAAGCTTGCTGTGATGATTCCAAAAGTTGTATCGATCGATACGATTTTGACTAACTCAGAAAAGGAAGCGCTTCTGCTTGAAGCTACGCTCATACGGCAGCATATGCCGCGCTACAACGTTGCACTGAAGGATGATAAAAAATATCCGTGGCTTGCCATTACTTATGATGTTGAATATCCACGCTTAGTGATGGTGCGTGATCCGGTCAAGTATCGAAAAGAACATCCGCGCGCTCGTGTCTTTGGTCCATATGTTGAAACTGGCGTGATGTGGGAGACAGTGCGTATGCTGCGCAAAGTTTTTCCTATGCGTCAACGCCTGAAACCGCTGTTCAAAGATCGCCCGTGTATGAACTACTACATCGGTCTTTGTTTGGGACCTTGCCAAAAGTTAGTTGACGAGCCAACTTACAACCAAATAGTCACTCAGGTCGAGATGTTTTTAGCCGGTCGACAGAGCGAAGTAATTTCCATGCTGCGCACCGAAATGGAAGCATTCGCCGAGCGCCTCGAGTTCGAAAAAGCTGCGAAGATTCGCAATCGTTTGCAGTCTCTCGAGCGAGTTGTCGAAAAGCAGCAGGTGTTTTTCCAGAATCAGAAAGTCAGCCAGGACATCATTGCAGAGGCGCATACCAATCGTTTCATCGCGGTATGTTTGATGCGAGTGCGCGAAGGCAAATTGATTTCCGCCGAAACAGTCTGTCTTCCACTGGTCGAGAAAACCAGCTCGGAAGAAGCTTTCGAAACTTTCGTGGATCAGTACTATGCGAGTTGCGAGGACATTGCCGTACCAGCTGAAGTTATTTTGCAGCAAGGGCTTGAGGCGCAAAATGCCTTGCTCGAATTGCTCAATGCTAAATCTCGAACTGCTGTAAAAATTTCTGTGCCGCAGCGTGGAAGCAAGCAATCATCGATAGAGATGGCGCAGAAGAACGCAAGATTATCACTGGAAACTGAGTTGCAAGTTGCATCAGCAGAAGATGCAAAATTGGCGCTGACAATGTCGACTTTGCAGGAACATTTGGGTTTGTCGAAACAACCTCGCCGCATCGAATGTTTTGATATTTCTAACATTCAAGGCACTGATAACGTAGCCAGTATGGTCGTTTTCGAAAACGCGCTCTCTAAAAAATCCGACTATCGCCGCTTTAAAATTCGCAGCGTAGAGGGCATCGGTGAAGCCAACGATTTTGCTTCGATGAAAGAGGCGGTAGGACGAAGATACTCGAAGCTTGTGCAAGAAGGTAAACAGCTACCTGACTTGATTATCATCGATGGTGGCAAGGGACAACTGGGAGCCGCCTGTGAGGCGCTTGCAGAAGCGAGCGTTCCACCAATTGACATAATCGGGCTGGCCAAGAAACAAGAAGAGGTTTACAAGCCGAATAATTCGCAGCCTTTTTTGCTGCCCCGACGCAGTGACGCGTTGCACTTGCTGCAGCGTGTTCGCGACGAAGCTCACCGCTTTGCCGTCACTTATCATCGTCAGTTGAGAGCCAAGCGAACAATATCTTCCAATCTGGATATACTTCCGGGCATCGGGCCCGCTCGGCGTAAGCTCCTGTTGGACTACTTTGGTTCGTTCGATAAAATTAAGGCAGCCAGTCTGGAGGAAATGATGGCGGTGCCGAAGCTTCCCAAAAGCGTTGCCAGTAGCATCTTTTCAAAGCTCCACCCCGTTGAGACTAGTAAAGATTCAGTTATCCCAGTAGACCAGTAAGCGCAACGATGCGAGAATAATTCGAACAGAGGTTAATAGGCTCATGGATTTTTTCCGAAAACATAACAAAGTGTTCGTCAAAGTACTGGTCATATTGATGATCGGTTCGTTTCTGATTTCGCTACTTCCTCAGGTTATGTTTCTGTTTAGCAAATAAAATGGCAAAACCGTGAATCAGCGCCGCGCCATTGCACTTGTTGTAATTTTTTACTGCGCTGTTTCTATCGGGCTCTTGAGCCCTCTTTTGTTTTTCGGCAAAACGCCATTTCTTGCCGATATCACTTACAACAACGAACCCGCTGCTACTTTCATCAACGAATTTTGGCAGCACAATAACAAGTTTCCATTGTGGAATCCGTGGGTTCTAAATGGAGTGCCTCAAATTGCCGTCACCTGGCCGATGGTGTACTTTCCTGCCGCAATAGGTCTTGGATTGCCGTTCGGACTGGGTACCGGACTGTTCATTCTTATGCATTTGTTGTTGGCTGGAATCGGTGGATTTTTATGGCAGCTGAAGTCTTATCGATTTGAACCAGCAAATTTCATGGCGGCTGCGTTTTTCGGATTTGGCTATATGTTGTGCGGCTACATGTTTGGTTGTCCTATCAACTTATTGTTGATGGCATCTGCGGCATGGATTCCAGTGACCCTGTTGATGTTTGACTTGATTTGCTCTTCTCCTAAGTGGTGGCAATGCGGCTTGCTTGCTCTGATGATGGGAATGCAATTCAGTGCTGGACGACCTGAAATTTCCGTCTGTTCATGTATTTTGTACCTTGCGTACTTCATCAGCGATCTGGGATCACTGCGTCCTCGGGCACCGTTCATGGTGGCGGCAGCATTTGTTATCGCAGTTGGATTTGCTTCGTTTGGATACATTCCTTTAGTTGAATTGGTTCTGAACAGTCCCTCGTCTTTGCAATTCAGTGTTTTGAAGAGCAGCTTTTGGAGTGCGGGATTAGTTGACTGGCTGACGTTGCTAATAACGCAACCGTTCGGGCAGATCAACATGCTCAGTCCTGTTGAGCTCGTCACCTATCCCGGCTCGTTGCCCTATGTGACTTCGCTGTTTGTTGGCGCTCCTGTGTTGACACTGGCAGCGCTTTCTCTTCCGAAGAACTGGAGGCACAGTCTGCCGTGGCTAGCGTTGGTTGCGGTATCGGTGGTCGTCGCGCTCGGTCAATTTGGACCTGCTGGAGAGTTGATCGATAAGCAAAATGTTTTGCGCTATCCCATCAAATTGGCGCTATTCGCACTTTTGGGCTTGCTGGTTATGGCTGCTAACGGTTGGCGGTCAGTTTTCAGCGGGGTTGCCACAAGGTCGAATATCCTTAGTCTGGTGGTTTTCTGGTCGATGATTTTAATTGCGTTGCAAGCAGTGAATCTGAACGTACAAACTCTCACTGCAAGTCACCACGTCTTAATGAAGGGGCTGATGCTTTCAGCTCTTGGCGGTTTTGTCACCGCTTTAATCTTGCTTTTGAAAAACAGGTTTACGGAGATAGTTTTGTTGGCTGTGATCACCGTCAGTTTTGTTTTGAACGACAAAACGCTTCTGACACCACTGGCATCAGGACAATTTTATGCACAAGAATCAAGTGTCGCGAAGTTGATCAAGAGCCATTGTCAGCTTGGTGCTCAGAATTTTAGAATCTTGTCTCTTGTCGATAATTCTCTGGTGGCTCCCAAGATGTTAGTTAGCACTGCCAACACCGATCTGGACGAAAAATTCTCCGGTTACTGCAGACAAATACTTCGTCCAAATACTTCAATTGACGCTCATATTCAGTCCAGCAATGGTATTAGTATCATTCCGACCTGGAATTCGCTATTCATAGATACAGGCTTGCTGCCTCGCTCTTCGTTGACATCAGTGCAACATCCGCTGGGTAAGTCTGACGTTCCTCTTTATCGCTACTGTCAGGCGACTAGCACCGCTTATGTTGAAACATTGGGAGAAACGCAAGCTGAGGACGGCAATTGGACACCTGTTCCACTTCTAGATAAGCGCTACTTCGAGATTCTAAAAGAAGACCAGGCGCTCAATATTCGGCTCTACACCATCGTTCATATTCGGCCTCGTGTCTCGGTAATTCAAAACTTGAAGTTCTTACCGACCAGGGATGCGGCGCTGAAGTTCATCAATCGTTCCGATACGAATGAGTATGATCCGACTCGCGAGGTAATTGTGGTTGGAGCGCCGCCAGAACCCACATCTACCGCTCTCGCCAAAATTCTCAGTAACTACGCTGAAGTTGAAGTCGATCAAAACGAGTACATCAAAATCAATGCAAATGCCGGCGTTCCATCCGCGCTCGTTTTAACGGACGGATTTTATCCTGGCTGGGAAGCATTTGATAACGGCAAACAAACCACTATCTATCTCGCTGATGGAGTCATGCGCGCGGTGCTTCTCGAACCGGGTGAACACAGAATTGTATTTCGTTATCGTCCAGTCTCATGGTTCATGGGACTGATGCTATTTTTTACTTCGCTCACAACCACCGGATTCATGATCCTCAGTCGGTTCGTGAAAACTAATCCCAGTTGGTGACGGTGTTTATAACTGCCAGAGTCGGTTCCAATCATTCACAGACTGTGGGAATTTCGACTTGAACGCCGTATCGAAATCAGCGAAAGTCGGCTTTTCGTTTTTTTCGTATACATCTTTTATTAGGACTATTAACGCATCGTGTCCAACTTTTTCTCCAATGGCATAGAGCGCGAGCGGAGCCGAATAGTTAGACAAGATTATGCCGTCTCGTGTCGAGAGACCGGCGGTGGAAATCGGTTTTTGCGGCGCCGTTTGAGCAACTGTCTTTAAGAATGAAAGCAGCGCTTCACCGTGTGCCTTATCAACACTTTTAACAGTTTCTAGTATGCCCAGATATTGCGGAATGCCTTCGACCATCCACCCTTCATCGCCCAGAAATTTGTCACCGAACCAGAGATGCGATATTTCGTGTGCGATGACCAGGCGTCTGAGCGCATCACTCAAATCGACTACAGAGCCAGAAGGATGTGAACTGCTCTCATTCAGTGGTGCACCAAGAGCGGTGCGCGAGAAAAGAATTTGGTCGCCGCTCGGGCTCCCATTTACTTCAGAGTCTTTTCCGCGTCTAATGGCGCCGATTTGAAGAGTTGAGAATGAGAGTCCGCCAAAGCGGTCGACATATTTATCAAGAACGGAACTAAGAAACTGAATGTATTTTTCATCTGGCTTGAAGTCAGTGGGCATCTGAAGCTGCAATCCCATCGTTTTAGTATTGATCGATCGGATTGGAGACATTTTGGCAACCTGGAATTGAAGCCCGTTTCGTTGAACGACATTCGAGTTTGGCCAGGCGATAGAAAATCCTGGCGGCACGTGAAACTCACACTGATAAAATCCGCCGTCAGCCAAGATCTCTGGATTTGGATAGACCTTATTCAGGCAGTAAAACTCGTCTTCACTGGCCATCACTTTAGATGAAGTCGGAAGTGTCGTAGTGCCTGTGAAGTGAACGACGAGTTCACTTTTGGGTGCAGATTTCAGCGATTGCGTCTGCTCTGCTGAACCCAATGTTTTGAGCGGAACTTGATCTGAGACTTCGATAGGTGCACCGTTTATATCGCATTTGTAGTCTCGTCCAGGCAGCACTGCGAAGGTTGGATTCTCCTTGGGACAGGATACAGTGCCATCGATTTTGAGCACCAAATTTTTCATCATAGGGACGGTAATGCGCAGTTTGTACTTCGGAAAAGCTTCATCTGCTTCGGCGCTCGATGCAGAAATACTGAGTAATGCCACAGTAAACAACAGCTTGTTGATCATGTTCGCCTTGATAGTCGCCTTTGGTAATTCAGTTAGAAGCTTAATTAAACCACACTAGCTTTCGCGGTTAGCTCTGAGAGATCTAGTTTTAGCCAGTGCACAGATTCATAACGTTGACTCAGATCAAGTTGAGTAGCTCGTTCAACTATTTTATTGAGTTTATCCGAAGTTTCTGGCGCTTTCGTCTTAGGCGACGAAGTCGTAATAGGTTTTGGTGGCACTCCCGTCAACATGAAGAACATTGTGGCACCAAGCCCGTAAATATCGCTTTGCGGACAGATCTCTTCTCTAAATTGTTCTGGTGGCGTGAATGCTTGTTTGCCGCATGAATCGGTGGTGCTGCGTCCGTCATTCTTCACCGCCAGGCTAAAGTCAATAAGCTTGATGGTGCCATCTGGAAGAACGAGAATGTTTTCAGGTGTGACGTCGCGGTGGACAATCGGCGGATCGAAGTTGTGCAGATATTCAAGAACGTCACATACAGCTTGTGTCAGCCGCACAACTTCCGCTTCACTGAGTGGACCGTCCTTTTGAACCTTTTGCCGAAGCGTTTGACCGTGCACATATTCGAGCACCACATAAACTCGACCGTCTTCGGTGAAAAAATCTTCCAATCGAACAATTCCAGGATTGTTCAGCTGCGATAGCAAGGTGACTTCAGTTTCGAATTCTCGAGCAGACTCGATTAGTGCACCAGTTGTTGACGCGATTGCGAGGATGAATTCCTTCAACACGATCTGTGTGCCCGCTGCATTCCGCGCCAGATATGCCGTCGCCTGACCACCTGCTGACAGGCGTTCTTCGATAGTGTAGGCGCCATCTCGCAAGGTCTCTCCTGGATTCAGCGTCGACTGCCTTTTTACTTTTGTTTTGCAAGTCAGTAAATCAAACCAAAGTTGCGTGTATCGAACATCTTGCAGAACCACGGAACCTAGTAACAGTTCTTCTGCTTTTGGCTGTATCACAACATTTGGTGCCCAGTTCTTTACCGAGTAGAACAATTTGGCTCGCTGCTCTCGATTTAAATCGTTCAAATTGATTTTTAGGTTTCGACCGAAATCTCCCGTTTTCTCTGTGGTGCTAAAGACCAGATAATTTCCTGAGTTCAGTCGGTTCGTTAAGCCATCGATCAATGAAGCTAGTTTATTCAACAATTTATATGTCAGGGATTCTTTCTTAAATGCAGTCTCGGGCAACGGAGAGAGTTTGGTGAAGCCTTCTTCGAGATGTTGGAGCGATTTGATTTCCTTCCAATCTAGCGTGTCCGGTCCGCCGCCTATGCCCCATCTATTAATTGTAAGTACGTTCAGAAACCAGTTGTTCATTGTGCTTCTTCTGATACCACTTGCGGTCAAGAAGATTTCGTGTTCGTCGGATAGGAAGTTGAGTGGGAAAAAGAACCAGGCTCTAAAGAATAAGACGCTCAGCGCGCAACCAAGACTGACCAGGTAAAAGTGCACAAAAAACAGACTGTTCTTTGTCGGTTCCAGACCCAAGTGGCGCAACCATGGCCAGTAGCCGCTGTAGCCGGTAACATAAGTGGCATTCTCACCTTGATAGAGCACCGTGTTATCCATTGCTTCGTAAGCCTTACTTACAGCATGCCCCTTGTGGTATCCGCCAATAAAAACACCGCGCTTTCGTGCTGCTGGGGGCTGGGATGCACGACCGAAGATTTTTACTGATGGACTGGTTTGCACGTCTTTTTCAACGTTGAGGTTTTGGTAAAGAGAGTAACTGAAAAACGCTGGTACGCCGAGTGCGAAGAACGCGACAACGACGATGCCAAAGGCTCTCGAGTAGTAGAAGTTGTTCTCTGGTTGCGCTAAATCACGCTTCTTGTTTTGCCCGAAGACCAACCCATCTTTTACATGCTCAGGTTTGGATGGAAGAAATCCTCGAACCCAATGACCAGCAATCCACAGCACCGCAAATGGTGCGCAGCATAAATACAACCAGAAAAGTATAAAGGGCAAACACTGATTGGCTCCTTCGCCCATATCTCGAAGAAAAACAGAACGTTTTACAGCTGGAGGAATGCTCCGTATAACTTTGTTTTGCCAATCTAATGGCAGCCGTTGATAGAGTAGCGAGCAAAGTGGTTTCAAAAGGACGATCACAATCCAGAGAAGAGTCACCTTCGGGGCAGCCCAAATTGCCGCTAAGAGAAATATTGGTGCCCGCATTGTCCAAAGATATTTGACGTGGTCAACTTGACTGGCCACCATATATTTCGCAAATCCTTCTTTTGAGAAGATCGCATGATCCATTTGTGCGCGTAATGCTTCTATTTTGCCGATCAAACCCTTCGAAGTCCAATCAGTGGAACTGGAGCCGATCGATGATTCGAACCGCACTATTACTGAGTCGTGATTAGTTGCAGGCGCTGGATTGCAATTAGGAACTGGGCCAGGATCCGAATTCGTTGCCGGTTCCGGATCAAAATTCATAGTCGGTTCCGAATTCATGGTTGGTTCCGGATCCGAATTAGTTGCCGCTTCGGGATCCGATTTCGCCGCAAGTTCCCCATTAGATGCAGGTTCTGATGCTATCGTCGATTCTTGCTCGCTTTCGCTTACCAGCTTGATCGGAGAGACTTTTGACTCTTGCACAGCGAGCTGTTTGGCTTTATTGCTTGATTTTTCTCTGCTCACACCGACACCTTCTCTTTTTGTGCCGATAGTTTGATGCGAAATCCTTTGTCAAGTTTTTTCAGTCGTTGCAGAACTTCTTCAAATGACTGTGGTCGCTCACTTTCTTCGAAGCTTGTGCAGTCTTGAATCAGCTTATCCAATGCTTCCGCGCAATCCAGATCTTTTGCCGGTGATGATTGGGAAAGCGCCTTCGGATCGTTCCCAGTGAGAGCGTAATATAGGGTGCAACCAAAACTATAGATGTCGCTTTTCTTGGACGCATCGCCGCGTAGTTGTTCCGGAGCAACATAGCATTGCTTTCCGATCATTGTGCCGGTAATTCCTTCAAGGAATTCGCGCGCGGCGCCAAAGTCTATTAACCGCAGTTGTCCATCTTCTCCCGCGATAATGTTATCCGGTGTAAGGTCGCGGTGTAGTATTGCTGGTTCGCGGCTGTGCAAGTACATCATGATTTCGCAGATTTGCTCAGCCCAGCTTATTGTCAAACTTTCCGAACGAGCACCATGTTCTTTGATGATTTCTCGCAAATCAGTTCCCGGTCGATGCTCGATGACGAGGTATGTTGATTGATCGACAGTGAAAGACGTGGACACTTTTGCAATGCCGGGATGATCTAGTTTCGATAGAAGTTCATATTCTCGCCGCAAGATTTTTGCAAATGCTTTAGTTTCTTCTGTGTCATCTGCCAAGTAAAATTGTTTGACTGTTTGCATTTTGCCTTCGGCATCACGAGCGAGATATACTGCGCAAAGCGGTTTGCTGGCGAGTTGCTTGATAATCCGAGTTCGTGTGCCGGGAAGAAAATCGCCGGGGCTGAATGGAACGAAAACAGTGGATTTGAATTCTTGTTTTGCTATGGTTGCGATTGCATGATCATCAATTCCATCTGAAGCCGCTTGCTCTTTCGCAATTTCCTCAAGTGCCTGGCAAACGGTAAATATTTCTGGATCTACTGTACAAGCAACTGCATGTTGATCAATAGCATCCAGCAAGACTCGCAAATCTTGCGCCGGAATTTGCGAGCTATCAAACTTGATCTGACCGCCCGATCGAAATACAAGAGAAAATGCTGTATTCGAATTCGACTGTGTCGTTTTTGATTTGACGCTCTTTAGACTTTTCAAGTCGCTCCATAGTCTCGTTTGACGACCCCAAAGACTCATGTATGGACCCTGAAAAAACGAGATTCCGTCACAGTTGAGAGTGATTTTGCGCGCTTTTGCATAAGGCAAGATCACAGAAGCTGTCACCGCCAGTGGAGCCGTGCCATATAAGGCAACGATTGACCCTAGGAAAATTCTGTAGTTTTTGTCGAATAGAAATTTTGCTGCACCATCGTCGTTCAGGAAACCGGCGTCTACTCCTGAAGCTATCATCCAGTTTTGAATTCCAAGTCCGAGTGGTCCGCCACAGAACCCGAATAGCCAGAACAGCCCAGCGTAGCAAGCAACCAGCCATCCTAAGGTTCGCAGCGCGTTACCCCAGAATACTCGTTTCTCGTTGAATCCCAACACCCGTTCTTTCAGTCGAAGTGCTTCGAGAAATCCTTCAACTATGTTTTGCAGTGATCCCGGTGATACCACACGCCAACAGAATGATGTCATAAAAGATGTCAGTCTTAGCATTGGCTGTAGAAAAAGCAAAAAGATAAACGACGAGAACGCCGTAATCAGTAAAAAGTCGAATGACGAGATGAACGAGAGATCTCCGAATTTATTGGCAATGTCGACTTGCATCAGCCCGGGTCCCGCGGTAATCCAGCTCGGGTCCTCTATTCCTGGGGGCGTCGCATCTACAGTGTTATAGAGATTTGCGTCTCTTGCCGACGCAAGTAGCCAATTCGAAATCATGAAAGCTGGACCTTTCTCATTCAGGCTTATCATCAAGATGCTGCCGATGTATGAAAGAAAGAATCCGGACTGAACCACTCCAGACCAAACCTGACGCTGTCTGATTAGGTCTGGATCTTCTTTGGTTGCTTTCAAGCGCGACCGCCATAAGATAGCGGCGAAGCAGGCACCAGCGTAAACGAATACGGGACTTGAGAGAAACGCGATCGGTGCAAACTGCTGTGCACCTAAAAACAAGGCGTTTGTCAGGGACGGCGTCTGCTCACTTCCGAGTGTGAATAACGCCGAGTCGGTTGCCATAGCAATAAGCGCGCGAATTGAATAGATCCAGAAAAGCAAGATAGCAAGTTTCTGAAACTTCGGCGTTTTAACAAAGGCTTTTAAGAAAGTGAGCTGTGCCTTCGCATCGAGAGTTGTGAGTGTGCGAATGACAGGAATGATGACGTACAGAACTGCGGCGACCGTTCCAACTGTAAGTGCCCAGCCGGAAAGAAAGCAGTCGGCGAGAAGGAATGCGGCGATGAAGAGAGCTTCGCCGTGCCGCTTAACGAACTTGCGACACGAACGCTCAAATTGATTCATGGTGGTAAGTCTGATCTCTATGAAATCGACGAGACAAGTATAGACTTAGCCTGCTGGATGTCAATAGCCTGGTGTATTAGATCCTATCTCGGTCTGTGCACTTTCAATCAACAAAAGTTCTTTGACCGATGCAAGAAATTCATTCATCGAGCATGTTGATTTCGTAAGATGTTTCGTTGTTCCAAGTGACAGCATCGAACGTTCGCTGTTGGTGAGGTCTCGCCCTGTGTAAACTAGAAGCGCAGTGCTTCCGACTTTTTCCGAGCGCAGCATTTTTACGAGTTCGAATCCGTCGAACTTAGGTAATCCTAAATCGAGAACTATGAGATCAGGCATACAAGACTGAGCAAGCTCCATTCCAGAGGCACCATTGCTCGCTTCGATGCAATCGAGATCTATCGATCTCAACTGTGCTCCCACAATTTTTCGCGTGTCATCATCATCTTCAATAATGAGAACGCTTGGTCGCCGCTTAGCGGGCTCATTGGTCTCCTGACTTGCAGAATTGTTAGTGTCGATCCGGTTGCCGGTCTCGCTTTCACTGTGAGTATTTCCGCCGCTGGTATTGTCCTCAATTTTGAAAACTATAAAAGACCGATCAACGGCAGGACTTTCAGCTTCGATGGTTATCTCAGGAGCAGCTATCGGGATCGCTAAGCTACTGCCGAATTGAGCGTCAGCGCAGGTGATCTGCGAAGCTTGGAGCGGTATTTCAAACCAGAATTCGCTACCAACGCCTTTTTTACTATTCACGCCGATGGTTCCACCATGGCATTCTACTAAGGCTTTCGAAATTGCCAATCCTAATCCCGTGCCTTCAGATTTCCGACTGTCTGTTGAATCAAGTTGTTGGAACTTCGTGAACAGCTTTGGCGGATCGCAGTCTTCAATCCCAATTCCACTATCAATGACGCTAATTTTAATTCGTTCGGCTTCCGTGCGAACGACCTTCAATTCAACCGTCTGACCTGGGTCTGAAAACTTAACTGCGTTTGACAAAAGATTAGTAAGGACTTGAATGAGGCGATCAGCATCGACCTGCATGTCTGCATCGAAATCAACGGTCGTCGTTACCGATACTTTCTTCTCAACTGAATATCCATCGATACCGGATACGGTTTTTTTGATAATTTCAGATAGAGTCGTGGGTGCAATACGCAGTTCGATTTTGCCAGCTTCGATTTTGCCCAAATCAAGAATATCGTTGATTAACCTGATCAGTCGATCGGAACAGCTGCGCGCGATGGTAATGAGCTCAAGCACTGCGGGCGAAACTTCACCGACAATTCCTCCTTCGACGAGACCAAGTGCACCGCGGATGGATGTCAGCGGTGTGCGCAGCTCATGCGAAACAACGGAATAGAATTCGCTGACTCGTAATTCCACTTCCTTGCGTTCACTAATGTCGCGAATAATCGCGGTATAAAATACTCGATCTTCTAAGTGAACTTCACTAATACTAATTTCGACCGGAATAATAGCTCCGGTTCGAGGTTTCATACGGATTTCCACAGGCGAAGTGGAAACTCTTTTCGAACTGTTCAGAAGTTCTTTTAAGTCGAGCTTATCTTCGATTAGGAAGGCTGCGTTTTCACCGACAAGTTCTTTTTCTGAATAACCGAACATCCGGGCAAAAGCTTTGTTCAGTGATTCGATTGTTCCTTCCTGATCGAGCGTCACAATTCCATCGACTGCTCCATTGACGAGCGCGTACATCTTCGCCGCATTGTCTCTTTGAATTCTCGTATTTGCAGATTCCAGCAGCGCCTGTCGATGGGCGATATTGCGCATCTCCTCAGTGCTCTGAAGGCAGGCTGGGATCAAGAACAAGTCTTCGAAAACTACCCACGCTGCGTGTTCGACGGTTCGCCACACTGTTGTTGTAACTTCGCCGAAAATCGATTGCGGCCAAAATACTCCGCGGAAGTAGTGATCCAAAGTCACTACCAGTGATGCTGTAATCAGCACTTTCCAATCACGATAAAACGCCAAGAACGCTAGACCGCCAAAGATACTGAAGTGAGATTCTATCCGACCATCCGTAAATTGGATTAACAAACCACACATCAACATTTGAGCAATCGCTAAAATGTGTCGGGTTAAAGTTTCTCCGCTGCGGTATATGACTGCGACTGTTGGCAGGCTTATTAGCGCTCCACCAAACAAGAGCGCTTCAAAAACGTGGAAGTGTATTGATCCTTGTGGACCGTTCCACGTTTGTGGAGAAAGAGCAAAAGCGATTACAGTGCATAGTGCCCATTCAAAATATAGTAAGACCAAAAACAGTTTGTCGACGCGTTTGAATAAATCTGACTGATCTTTTTCGAAGAGATAAGTGGCTCTTTTCTGAGTTGCTAAGTTGTCGGTTGCTGAAATCAATTCTTTGACCATACACGCCACGCTGCACTATTATGAACGGTATCGGTGACTGAGACTATCACCCACTTGGACTGTTCTTGGTCCTGTGCTCTACAAGTAGTGGGTGAATCGAAATCTTGAGCTCACCTTAAAGTGTGACCGAGAAAAATTTCCTGAAGGCGATTTACTGCTTTTTCGAGATACAAAGCTCGGTGCCATCTGTCAATATTCGGCACCCAAAAACGGGAGCCCTGAAGTTTTTACCGATAGCGCTGCTCCTTTTAGCTAGGACGCCTGCAACCATGTCCTCACCGACATTTTCGCCCACATGACCGCGTGCGCCGGTGATACCCCCGCTGAATACCAGCCTCTCAGAGGTGTCGTAAAGCAAAACTTGCCCTGATGTGACTGCGCGATATGACTTGGCTTTCTGACCATCGACGTCTATTTGGGGGTCTATGTTTTTGACAGATGAAGCCATCTTCCAGATCTCTGTCTTTTCCCATCCAGTCTTCTCACTGGCGGGCCGATAGAAGAAAACAGTTGCTTTCAAATCTGGAAACTTTTCCATCAAATTTCGCAGCTCTGCCATTGACGCTCTGGTGCAGGGGCACTTGGGATGCACAAACATGATGATGTGAAACGTTGCTTTCGATGACTTTGCCGGTTCAACACCATCTGTGGAGATGGCAATTGCAGGCGCAGACGCCGGGTCGCCGGGTTTGTTTTCATAGGTGGCACTGATAGCAGTGCCTACCGCTAATACCCCTATCCAGCCCATGGCCAGACCGAACATCGGCAAATTTTTCAACACTGTGTCTGCAAGCTCTTTCCGCTTATGGGAAAAGACTTGAGAATCAATGCATCAATGTCGGCGCATAGGGTCATTGGATCGAATGGCTTCGTTATGGCACCCAGAGCTCCGTTTTGATTGTAGGCGTGGAGCTCATGTTTTTGAACTTTTGCAGTGATGAAAATCACTGGTACTTCCTGGAAACCGTTGATCTCCCTGAGTTTGACGAGAGTAGTTGGACCATCCATGTCGGGCATCATTACGTCCATTAGAACTAAATCTGGTATCGTCTGCTGCGCTAACGCGAGAGCCTCGGCGCCGCAAGAAGCCATAATCACTTCGTATTTGCCTATATTACTCAGCACAATCTGGGCGATGCGGCGAATATTAGGATCATCATCAACAAGCAGGACCTTTTTGGGTTGCATGGAACACTCCAATTTCATGACGGCACGGAGCCAATTCAATCATCGCCGAAACTGCTCAACTCAGCCATCACCCATGAGGATGTTCAATATTAGGGGATTCGAACCAACTTCATCTTCGATTCATTTATGGGTACTCAAATTGAGTGACACCCTGACCGTCACTCTTTGACGTATTGGTTGGGTTGTTAGATCACCAAATTTTAATTGACTTGGACTCTTGCGTGCATTGCATGATGTTTGCCAGGTGGAATGTTGATTGCGTTTTCGTCCAAGTTTGCAGTTTCGACGCAGACCATTTGTTGCCATGCATCTGGGTTCATGTCGGAAAGTTTTGCTGTTTGTTCTCTCCAGGGATTCCAGATAACTGTTGATTGCGAGTTTAGTTTGTCTATTGAGATCTTCCGCTTCCAGGCTGGATCTTCGATGTCGACTTCGCATCCGCTGTTGAGGTATGGACGGTCTGTTTCACCGGCTAATTGCAAGACCCTGTCCGTTTGTTTTTTTCGTTTGAAGTTGTCTGTTTTGTCTAAATAATCTGTGTCGATTAATCCGGTCAACGAAATTTGTTCGACATTGCTCACCGCAAAATAAGTATGGAATGCTTCTTCTATTTGCATCGTTTCATTGGAGTGGTTCTCGACAATCAGCTCCAGCTCCAGTTCTTCGCCAACAGCAATCTTGTACGTTATTTTGAAATTGTCGTATCCAAAAGATCGTGATTGATCGCTGTCTGTCAATTCGAACGTCATCATGAAATCATCTTTGCTTCGTCCCGCTCCAACGAGCAACCAGTCATTTGATGTTCTTGCAAATCCATGTGATGGAAATTTGATCGCACTATCAGCTGCATTTTTGTGCGCACCAAACCACGGAAAGATTAGCGGCACACCGCCTCGAATCGCTTTCCCCGGCTCAAATGCTGAATGCTCGCTGAGAAAAAGAACCTGCTTTTGACCTGTAGGTTGCCACTGTGTCAGATGCGCACCCTGCATGTATATTTCAGCCATGCACGTCGACGTTGTCAGACTCGCTTTAATTGCTCCATGTTCGTTTTCACTAAAAACAAGAACATCGTCGATACCGAAGTGTTCGATCAAATTTTGAATTGTCGGCTCATTCATGATGTCTAGTCCGAGATGCCATACTTCTCAGAACAGCCCCAATTCGCGCTTTGTTGCGTCTATCACTACGGCTTCCGTGTGGTCAATTCTCGAACCGTTGATCCCTTGGTTGCGCCTTGGGCAATCAATTGATTCAGTTTGGCAATGTCTTGCGAATCGAATAGAAACTTTCCGAGTTGCGCTATTCTTCCCGCTTTCGATGGAATGAAGGTGACGATGCATTTGCCAGGCGGTTTCGCGACTGGTTCGGTCTTTTGAAGGTCAGCCAGTTTGAGTGCGTAAAGGGAGATTTTTTGTAGCAAGTCTGTCTTGTTGCGGCTGTTCAGTCGGTTTGGCTGTTGCAGCACTCTTGTGAAGTCCGCGATAGCTTCGAGGTAATTCCCTATCGACGCATTCACCGAGCCTCTGATCCAGTACCCGTGCCAATAGTCAGGGTCTTCGTCTATGGCTGAGTTCAATTCAAGCATGGCTGCGCGCCAGTCTTGGTCGTGTTGATGTCTGAGTGCGCGTTTGGTTGTTTTGTTGGAGTTTGGCATGGTCCCGCTCCGTTCGACTATGGGTTCTATGTACCCATTACGTCGAGCCCGGTACCGAGTGCTTGGAAAGGGCGCCCAGGCTGCGTTCTATCCACGATTTAGTTTTGGCGACCGTCGCGTCAACGGTCAGATTGCTCGTATCGAGTAAAGACATGGTGGGGCGTGTCTTGACCGCATTTTCGATCAGCCACTGGTTGAAAATAACCATGTTTTTTAGAACTTCTTCCGAGCCAGAGTGGCGCCAGGATGGTCTTGCTTTCAGGCGCTTGACCAATTCTGCTTCGTCGCAGACTAATGCCAGATAACAAATTTTGTTGAAATAGCGGCTCTCGGCGCATTTCTCGAATTGTCCCGGTGTGGACGAACCAATCAGGACCACTGGTCGATTGCCTTGATTGATGTTTTTTGCCACACGCAGCCAGAGATTTCGATATGTTTTGTAGTCCTCCTCCGGCTTGTTAAAAACTTCTTGCCAGAGTATGTCGCTTTCAATGCAAACGCAGTCACTGACTATGGATGGCAACCGCAGTGCAACAGTTGTTTTGCCAGTTCCGCTTGCGCCGGTGATCACCAGGAGCGGTAGCATTTCGAATGGATGCTGATAGTTGCACTTTTCACAGACCGCAAACGCGCCACCATCCCTGGTGATCACCTGCTTATCATCGCTGTATTGACCACAACCTGGGCAAACGTTGAACATCTAGCTGACGAGCGAGTTTGATTGCCGCACGTGCGTACGCACCGTCCAATTCAACTCTTGCAGCACCTGATCAAATGTGCACTGCCGGTGGTGAAAAAGATTGAGCGCAATGATACCTTGCTGCATATTCAACCAACCGATTGCGAGTAAGAAGAAGCAGCGAAGCGAGCCATAATAAGTTCTCTCATTCAACGCTCCTTTATCGAGCAACACTTGGGCGATGTTGAATGCGTCTTGAAAGTTTGGCGAATTTTCCTTTGCGATTTCTGGTTTGATGACATCGATTTCTGGCTGACCGATGATTCCCGCAACTCGCAAAAGTTCATGGTATCGAACTTGCGACTTGAATTCATTTTCTGGAATTTCCATCATCGCTACGACTTCGGCCAGCTTCTGGTCTGTCTTCTGCAGTCGGCGCAAACATTTGTAAGCTTGCTCAGCCGACAATGTTTCGTTGGCCACCATCTCTTGTATGGATAGGGCGTCATCGAGCAGACTTTCAGACAGTCGACCTGCTTCCACTAAAGCTTGTCCAATCCATTTTTCTTGAATTAGTCCAGTCTGCAGGGCTTGTCCAACTTCCAGGTGAGATAGAAGACCAGAGCTGACAAGTAATTCACCCAATCTGATCGAGGTTCGATGAGGTCCTCTCAGGCGCAGCGGCTGGTTGTTCTGCTCTTCAAGCGGTGCTTGACGGAGATGCGCGGCAAACAGTCCCTGGGTCGCCTGCGCCCGTGAGATATTGCCTGCGCGAATCAAAGACTGAGCATTGAGCGCCGTCGCCAGCAGTTCATCCGTCAGCGAGCCCAACGAAATTAGCAATCGCCCTAAAGGCAATCCAGTTGCCTGGCTGGTTTTCATCGCTGTTTCGATCTGGTCTTGCGGAAGAATATGTGAATCCAGCAACAACTCACCAAGCTTGTTCGACTCTTTATCTTCTGAACTGCTCCAGCCGACTGCCGTTAGGCTCTCATCAAACGAAACTTCATTATTGGCCAAATGCGACAACGCCTTAATTGCAACTTCCAAGGGCAAAATGTTGTCGCGAAGAAGCGACTGCGCCTGAACCGAGGCTTGAAACTGCTCCTCGGTGAGGAAGCCCGCCATAATCAGCACTCTGCCGATTGGAAGACCTGTTGACCGCGCCGTTTTCATCGCATCGTCCAAATCTCTCTGCGTGAGGATTTCAGCTTGAATCAGTAATTCGCCGATGCGGAGGTCGTTCTTGTCGAGACTCATTTGATCCTTCTTTCGGATTAGATGCCATCCAATTTTAGCCGACTCAGGCTGCCTTCACTTACTTACTATACCTTTGCCCAAATTATCGCTTCGAAAATGCGGTCTTGTGCGGAGGGTCCACTTCAATTCGAGCAATACGTCGTCGAGCGACAACTCTCGCTGATTAGAGAAGTAATTGAGCGCGATAATCGCGTGTTGAATGCTCATCCATCCAGTGGCGACGAGATAGTAGCAACGCAAGCCGCCGAAATAAGTGCGCTGGTCAATAAATCCGTTACTTAGGAGACTTCCAGCTGAGGACTTTGCATCTGCCGAGCTGGCAATTGCGGTCTTCGGAATATCGGAAAGTTCGATATCGCTGTGCTGCAACAAACCAGCAACGCGAAACAGGTCGTGCATGCGAACGTTTATTCTGAAATTTTCTTGGGCCACGTCAATTTGAGAAAGCAATTCGATTATCGGAGTACCGGTGGCAACAAATTGTTTAAGTGTGGCGACTGCGTTGTCTTCGTCAATAGTTCGATTGGAAACCATTTCTTGAAGTTCCAACGCTGCATTCAGTGTCGATTCGGAAATTAAATTGGTATCGACCAGAGTTCTTCCCAGTGGTTTGAGATGCATCAAACCCAGTTCCAGTGCGTTCATTATTTCGACAGCCGGAACCAGCTGTGCGAGTACGAGCATCTCACCGAGGCGCACCGAATTCTTCAATGGACCACGATAAAAACCGTTTTCTGCCAGGGCAATTTCGAGATCTTGCCTGCGCATAAAAGCCGCATTGAGGCCGCGGATTGCTTGTTCTCTGTCAATTTTCCGATCACGCACCAATACTTGCGCGTTCAAGGCTGTCGTTAGAGTTTCATCCGTTATGGCACCAAGTGATACCAGCACCCGTCCCAGCGGTAATCCAGTTGCTTCGCTGGTGCGGATGGCGCTTTCCAGCTGCTCTTTCGTAATGATTTTCGCGTCCATCAACATCTCGCCGAGCTTGTTAGTGGTGGCATCCTGTGCCCGCGCCCAACCAACTTCGTTGAGGCATTGCTCGAAAGTCAGCTCGCTGCGTGACATCAAGCATAGTGCTTCGATGGCAGCAGAAAATGGAAGTATCGAATCGCGGACAAGCGACTGCGCCTGCACCGCCGCCTGGAACTCACGCTCGCCAACGTAACTTGACATGATCAGAATTCGACCAACGGGCAAGCTCGTGATCTTGGCAATTTTGATCGCATCGTTGAGATCACGAGCTCTCAAAATTTGAGCTTCGATCAAAAGCTGCCCGATGCGCAGATCTGTTTTATTCTCTGTCAATTCCGCACTTGACGTCCTGCAAGACTAGCTCGACCGTTGCTATGAAATATCATACGGGTACCATCCGGAATTGTCATAATGGAAGTGTTGGGACATCACAAGCGGCGGATCAACAATGGACAAATCAGAGACTGAAAAGCAAGCGGCTATGCGGGATGCAGAGAAAGAACGATATCTCGCTAGTTTAAGGTCGCGAGAAAATGAACGCGTTAAGTCCAAAGAGCAGTCGAAAGAAGCTGAAGTGGTTCGCGCTGAGAAAGCTGTTGAAGATGCCGAAGCCTTCCGAACTGAAATTGCTTCGCGTGGTGATTTCCGTGCCAGTATGCGAGACAAAAGAAAAGCTGACGAACTAAAGAATCAAGAGGTGATGGATAAACTCGGTGAGGAATATCGAAACAAGCTCAAAGCGTTCAACTCTAGATATCTTATCAAGCCTCAAGATCTTGACAAGCTGGGCGAGACTGAATGAGCACCTCCATCAATCAAAAGACCCCGCTTGCAGACCGAATGCGACCTCGCAATTTAGACGAATTTTTCGGTCAAGAAAAATTGCTGGCAGAAGATGGTGTCTTGAAGCAGATGGTCGAAATCGATCAGATCACATCGTTTATCCTGTGGGGACCACCAGGCGTTGGAAAAACTACGTTGGCGCGAATTATCGCCAATCAAACCAATAGTCGCTGGACTTCTTTTTCAGCAGTCACTTCCGGCATCAAAGAAATTAAGAGCGTGATGGCTGAAGCTGAAGCTTTCATGAGCATTGAACATCGTCGCACCGTCTTATTCGTGGATGAAATTCATCGCTTTAATAAGGCTCAGCAAGACGCTTTCTTGCCTTATGTCGAGAATGGCACCATCTCGTTGGTCGGCGCCACCACCGAGAATCCATCATTCGAAATTAACAGCGCTTTGCTATCGCGGTTGAAAGTTTTTGTACTTGAAGACCTGGGCGCGGAAGATCTGCAGAGGATTATGCGCTCTGCCTTAAACGATCGGGAACGCGGGTTGGGAAACGACGCCATCGATGTCACCGACGAGCAGCTCAACATGATTTCGGTATATTCATCCGGAGACGCTCGCACAGCCTTGAATACGCTGGAACTGGCCGTGCTGCTTTCGAAGCGAAAGGGAGCGAAATCATTAACCGAGCCGATGATCAAGTCCGCAATTCAACAAGCGGTGCTCAAGTACGACAAAGATGGTGAGCACCACTACAATCTGATTTCCGCTTTGCATAAGTCGATGCGAAATTCTCATGTGGATGCAAGTCTATACTGGCTGGCGCGTATGCTCGAAGCTGGCGAAGAACCGTTGTATGTCGCCCGTCGTTTAGTTAGATTTGCTTCGGAAGACATTGGACTTTCCGCGCCGGCTGCATTGACTCAGGCGGTGGCAGCTATGCAAGCGGTGGAGTTGATTGGCATGCCTGAATGCAAGATCGCGCTTGCACAAGTGGTTGTCTACATGGCTAGTGCACCTAAGTCTAATGCCGTGTATAAGGCTTACAACATGGCCGCTCGCGACGCTTTGAATATGAGCCAACACGCGGTACCTCTGCACTTGAGAAATGCACCAACCAAATTGATGAAAGAGTTGGGATATTCGAAAGGATACAAGTATGCCCACGATTATGACGAAGGCAAAGCCGACATGAAGTGTATGCCCGAAGAGTTGGAAGGCACTAAATATTATGAGCCCACCGGTCGCGGATTTGAAGGTAAGATCCGCGATCGAGAATAAAGAAAAGGACGCTCGTTAGAGCGCCCCTTCAATTGGTTAGGTTTTCTGAACCGGCAAGTGCTAGTCAGGTTAAGGTCTAAAAACTCTGTAGAGTGAATGCCACCATTTACGCTCTTTCAAATCTGCGAGTTCTGCGCGTGCTTCGGATAGAAGTCGAGCGGCTCTTGCATTTTCTTCTTCGGCAGAGGTTAATAACTCGTCGAGGAAGTCACGGTCAGCTTTCAATTTCGCCAACGCATCCATCAGATATCGACGCTCGGCTACAGCAGCTTCACGCTCGTAGTCCATGCCCCGAAGGCTCTTAACTTCTGCTTCCAGCACTGGAATTCGATCCAGAGCGTAGTACTGGCTAATTGTGATTTGACGAAGCAAGCTGTTCTCTTCAGTAACTTCTTGCATCTTCTGCAACAAGGCGATCACTCGTCGTTGCAAGTAGGCTGTTTCGTCGCTCGCTTCTTTAAGAACTTTTTGCTCGCGCGCTTTTTGAACGACTTCGAGCACTTGTCTGCGCACTCGTCTTTCTCTAGCAATCTTTACGCGAGCATCTTCACCTTCCGCCACCATTTCTGATGCCCAGCGGAATATATGTTCCAGCCCTTCTGTATCAAGAGCATCATTATGTTGAGACGCCGAATTTGATAGTAAATCGTTGTTTGTAGCTTCTGAATTGCTCACGGTGCCCCCCTTTCTCGCCAACATGATAACGGCAATTTTAGGGTTTTTGCAATCTAATTTTGTGCCACCACCTGTAAGGTCGACGGCAAACGCAAAGTTTTTGTTATAAAATTCAAGAAATTTGTATCTTCTTGTAAACTTGTGCCGCACCATATTCAGTGCGGCATACGATCGATTTAGACTGGACGGTTCGGCACCATTTATGGTGATAATTATGGTGCCAACTTGGTGAAGTTATAAGTTTCTCACTTGTACTTCGCCGCACTCTCGGCGGTGCCTCTCAGTTTAATATCCGACCAGGCACTTGAGCAAAGTGGTGCAACCGCCCAAAAGGGCTACTGTGAAAAATCCGAACGCTGCGACCATTGATAAGACCGCTAGTCCGATATCGCTCATTTCACCCTTTTGATTACGGTTTCTCATGTGTGTTCTTCCTTTTAAAGTGTCAACCGCGTGCCCAGTCAGGCGTTCTCGGCTTGCTAGCCGTAACTGCCGAATCACCGTTTGTTTGTTCTCGCCCAACCCGCTGGCTGTACTTAAATAGTATCGATTTCCGCCGGATTGGGTAATGACCTTTGCGCGTTAACGAAATGGTGTAAGGGTTTTGCGTGGGCATATTCGCTGTTCCTATATTGAGGAATGGTCCCTATCTCTGTTGGAGCTCTCGGAAACCGTAATCTATCGCCGTCAGTTCGCTAGAGAGCACACCAGGAAACCTTTCGGGGTTTCTTTCGGTCTGCTTTGATAAGATTCTGACTATGGGTTCGAAATGCTTCGCCCTGTCCGCTTTTCTCCTTCGCGCACCATTAGCGGCAA
Source organism: Candidatus Obscuribacterales bacterium (assembly GCA_038322035.1). Classification (GTDB taxonomy): domain Bacteria; phylum Cyanobacteriota; class Vampirovibrionia; order Obscuribacterales; family Obscuribacteraceae; genus PALSA-1081. Next base: position 20,740 of record JBBQFO010000009.1, on the reverse strand, counting down.
TTTGCCACGGGAAGATATAGATATATGAGCGCAGGAGGGGCATCAACAGCGGCTATGACGGCTGCTGCCTTAGCGCTGTTATTCACCTGGGGAAAGTAGCCCTGACAATTGCACGCAACTAGGCATCCAAAAGGCCCGATCAGTGAACAAACAAAAGCGCAGGTTAAGTGACTCACCTGCGCTTTGCTGATTTTCTTTGAGGCGACCTACATGCCAGTCACGATTCGAACTATTTGGCCAATGGTGGCATCAGCGGCTGATCCACGATATGGATGATGCCGTTGCTGCACATGATGTCAGCCTTTTTGACGTGAGCCTTATCAGCATAAAGCCCTGCCACCTTCTCATCTTTATCTTCTTTCGTAGACAACTTTATTTCTTGGCCTGCCATTGATTTAACGGACGACATGGCGGAAAGTGCCTTGGCATTTAGCTTTGCATTGGGAATGATTTCATATTTCAGAACTTGAGCCATTTTGTTTTTGTTGTTAAACAATGTATCTTGATCGGCTTGGTTTATCTTTCCCCAGGCTTTATCATCGGCTGCAAAGACAGTGAAAGGACCTTTTCCCTTGAGGGTGTTATCCAGGTCGAAGGCGTTGCTTAGACCTTCCAACATCTTATGGAATTTGCCTTCAACTCTAAGAGTATTGATAATGTCCTGCGTGTTGGCAGTGGACATTTTGCCGCCTGTTGTCGGATCTTTCGCAAACGTTGCAGGACTGTAGACCGACAATAGGGCCAGTGCCAGCAAAATTGATTTCTTTTGTTCTAATAGACGACGCATTGTGCTCTCCGTTGTTGTTCAAGAACCCACGATCGGGTCTCCAACTGAACAGAGTAGCAGACTTCCATACTACAGTTGTGAATCTTCTTCAGATGCTTCAGGCAGCTCTGCAGTATGGAACTCAGGGCTTTCGGGTGTTGTTTTCTTCGGTTTCGCGTTGAGCATTTTCATTTGATCAGTCACCGCCTTGATCACGGATGACGAATATTCTGAAGCGGCTTTCAACCACGATGCACGCGATGCTTGATGGCGCATCGTATCTGGTATCACGTCTGCACCTTCCGGGTTTGCGGGTTTTGGTGTGCTGAGCGAAAATGGCTTGGCTTGTGGCTGTTCATCCTTCACTACTGATGGCGTTGGAATGCTGTTCAATTCATCGAGTGAGGGGATGGCTGGAAGCGAGTCGCCTGCGCTGGTCGAGCACCATTGATTCATTACCGCAGCACCTTCAACAGTTCCCGTTTCCGGGGCTGGCTTGGTGTCCCAGTTTCCGGACTCTACTTCCTCTTGCACTTCGTCAGGAATATCACCGGTGATCGATTGTTCCTCTTTAGTTTCGACTTGCTCTTTGGTTCGTTTCTGCATTCGTGCAAAGGCATTCATTGAACCGAAGTTGCTTTTTACTTCGGCCCCTTCGGGCTCGCTGACGCCTTCGTGCTCGCTGCCTGCCACCTTCTCTTCGGCTGGCGAATCCAAGAGTGCATCCAAATCGTCCAAAATTGAGGATGAATTTAGAGAGTCCTCGCTTTTCGCTTCAATCGTCGCTTCACCAGTTAATTCGACAGCTGGCGCAACAGGCAGGTCGCCACGAGCAGTCGCGGCCAAAGCATCCTCGTAACTCTTGTCTGGTTTGGACTGTGGTCTTGATACCTGTCTTCGACCGATTCGGGATTGTTTGCCAAATACTTTTTTCGCGACAGGCTTCGCTACTTCAGGGGTAGGCTTCGGCGCTTCTGCTGCTGCCGCTTCCGCGTTGGCGTCTGCCTCGAGTTCTTCCTCGGATTTGCTCCAGCGGGCTTCAGGTACGTTGTCGACGATTGGTGTCCACTTCAGTCTCACCGCTTCAGGTTCTGCTCCTGTTTCTGCTCCTGCTCCTGCTCCTGTTTCTGCGAGAATCGGCAAATCATCTGAAGATTTGCTCAGCCACTGCGCCTCAAAACTATCGCCTGAGCTTGTGAAATCTTGTTTTTCGGGTTCCTTAGTCGTCGAAGTTTGATAGCGAATCAGGCTTTTGAGCGCATTCCACGAATCGCTTTTCGCGCCACGTTTATCAGCAACTTCTGCTGTCGAAGCATAGGCCGCGCGGCTGCCGGCTTCCGCATTGCGCACGTCTTGGCCTCCAGCGCCAAGTGCGACTCCAAAATGTTGATGATAGTAATCGTAGACTTTTTCAGGTTGCTCTGACTGCGGCGAATTGCCCGCGTCAACCTGCTCGGAATCTTTTTCTGGCTTGATTGAGCCAGATTCTTCCGAACCTTCAGGTGTAGAGTCTCCGCCGTCTTGCATTTTTGACTGATGTCCCAGAAACAGTCAGATCCAATTGAGTTCGCCTTTGGCTTACCCGTTTGCAATATACCCAATTAGTCCCTAGACCGTCCAGTACATTCAGCTTTCATCCCCCAAAAAACAACCTGAACAGTCCCGTTATCGAAGCCTGGGCGAATTTATGAGCGAGCCCTACCAGATGTCAATCGGACTCACTATAATGAGTGAAAGGAGGACAATATTCGAGACGGTTTGGCGATTGTCGGAGAAGTTTCCATCGTTCGGTGAGCGATTCGGACTCTGTCCGCTGTCTCACCATATATGGTGCCTTGATATTGTGAAGTATGGACGCGCGAGCTTGTCATAAAAAGTGGAGTCAATACAAGTTCTCAGCTGAACAAGCTGCAGAGCAATCCCGTTTTGCCGAAGCTGAGGAGAATTGGTGGCTAGCGATTCGTCAGGCGGAAGACGCGCAGTCACCTCAAATGGTGTGCATGTGTTTAGACGGGCTCGGTGATTTGTTCGCCAAACAAGGGCGACATCAAGAGTCTGAGCCCCTTTACCGTGAGTCGCTGCACAAGAAAGTTGCTGCACTGGGTGAGAATCACCCGGTGGTTGGGCGCGCCTACAACAATCTAGCGTTCGCGTTGTACAAATATGGCAAGGTTGATGAAGCTGAACACTCGCTAAGACAAGCGCTGATGATTTTCCAAGATACGCTTGGATTGGGCGTTCCAGAAGCTCAATGGAGCGCCAGGCACCTAGTGCGACTGCTGCGTGAGCAAGGGCGAAAGCCGGAAGCCGTCGAAATGGCCAAGGTGATGGCTAGCTCCACCGCCAACAGCTTAATTGAACAAACGGCTACTGGACCGCGTTTACAGGCTGCTTTATGCGAAGTTTGCCATAGACCTTATAAAGGAATGCAGTGTTTACGTTGTACTCAAAAAGGAATGTCTGCCTTGCGGACACTCGAATCCAACCCTACGCTTAAAGCGAACAAGCAATAGTTCAATTGCTTAGCGTGGTTCCGGTCAGTTTTGATCGCCTCGACCGAAAATTGGATCCCAAAATGACTCATTTATGTACCGTCAATGAAATCGGTGTTGGCGCTGGTGGATTATTGGACACAGGCGAAACGTCCTAGAGGCGTGTAGGCGGCGAGTAAACGGGAATGATATGTTTGAACTGTACGTCATTTTGGCTGCCGTCAGACTCCGCTGTATGCCCGCAATTTCGTCTTTTCAGAGGAAAAATGCCAGACGGCCCCAATCGTGATGGACCTGCGATCAGTGAAGATCTACGGCTTGGCGAGCTGTTAGTTGAACTTGGGCTGGTGGAGCGCAAGAAACTGGAAGCGGCTTTGCAAATTGTCGACCAGACAGGGTTGGCGCTTGGGCGGGTGCTCGTCTTGTCGCAATACATCAAAGAGCCGCTGCTTGACGCTTCGGTTCACTGTCAGACTATGCTCAAGAGCAACAGTGTCGACCCAGATTTGGCAAAACGTGCTTTGCAAGCTGTTGCCGCCGGTGAGCATCCGTCTCTTGAAGAGGCGCTGAACAAAATTGGCTACGAAAAACCTGATGATTCCTCAGCCAACAAGCTTGGCGAGTTGCTGATCGAGTGTGGATTAATCTCTCAAGTGCAGCTGAACACAGCGCTCAAGCAAAGTGAAGAGACCGGACTGCCTTTTGGTCGTTCGTTGGTTCTGTCGGGAATGATTTCCGAGGCGGGTCTGACTGCTACTTTGAACGCGCAGTCGCTGTTGCGTAACGGTCGTGTGACGCGCGAGCAAGCGATCAAATCGTTGAAATCCAGCTCTCGCCGCAATACGTCGAGCGGCACTCAGCAGCCGTCTGAGCGGGATTTCTATGGATTGCCGGATAGACGCACCGTCTTGCTCGGTGAGTTGTTGATCGCTGCCGGCACAATTACAAAACCGCAGTTGAGCAACGCAATCGAAGTTAGTGTGAGCACCGGAAAGTTGCTCGGTCAAGTGCTTGTTGACTCGCATTACTGCACTCCCGCGCTTTTGGAAAGCGCCCTGCAGCTGCAAGAGATGATTATCTCCAACCAGTGCTCTCAGCAAGATGCGACCAGAGTGATGTTCTTGATGGACCGCGAAAGTCTGACGATTCAGCAAGCGATTCAAAAAGTGCGCATGAATGAGGTCGGCAACAGCAAGAAGGTTGCCTTCACTGAATTTCTCAAGTTGCTTGGGTTAGTCACTGATTCGGATATCGAAAAAGCGCTGCTGATGGGGAAAGATAATTCCCAGATGATGCTGCAGATGCTATTGATGACTGATATATGTGATTCCAACTACCTGCACCTTGCGGCCGGCTGCAACGCCATGATGGAAGCTGGGCGTATGACGGCCGAGCATGCATTTATTTTGTTCGATTACGCGCGCAAAAAACAAATCAACGTCACGCAAGCGATGAAAGAACTGAATTGGTCGCAACGCGATTTGACCACGCAACCTCCCGTTAATCCCGCTGTTGCCAGTGCTGATGCCGATTGGGAAGCGAGTCGCCATGTCGCCGAGCAGTCCTTCCAAGACGGACGGTTTGCAGATTCGGAGCGCCAGTGGATTGACGTGATTCGCAAAGCTGAAAAGTTCGGTCGCGAAAGTCAGAGATTTGTCGGCTCTATTGAACGGCTTGCGGATGTCTATTGCCGCCTCGGTCACATCGATCGGGCCGAATCTTTATATAGCGATGCGCTGATTATCAAAACGCGTGTCTTGCCGCCAACCAGTTTGCACATCGCCTCGACCGTCAACAACCTCGCCAAGGTCAACTATTTCCAGGGGAAATATGATGAGGCTGAGAATTTCGCCAGTCGCTATTTATCCTTATATAAGTCCAATTTCCCTCCTGACCATCCAGACGTTGCCTGCGCACTTCAAAATATGGCGACGCTCTATCACATGCAGAATAAGTTGGAGCAAGCCGAACCTTACTATGTAGAAGGGCTTTCCATTTGCAAACGACAGCTCGGTGAGCAGCATCCAACGACGGTGCGGATGCAACAGAACTACGCCCGCTTGTTGCAAAGTCTGCGACGCTATCAGGAACTGAAGCGCATGGACGTCATGGCGACCGGCACGGTGACTGGAAGTTGGAAAGCTGTGACGGTGCCGGAAGGGCACGAACTATATAGGTATAGCGATCGTTTGACGGAAGACTGACGTTATCAAAGGTTCGGCCTTAGAAGCCGGTGCTTAAATTGATGCATCTTTTTTGGCATCAATTTAAGCACCGGCTCGTAAGGCCTGAGGTGTTAATTGCATTTATTTTGTACTCAGTGGGAGAAATCCCATGGCTGTGCGTAGTCTCACCCAAGACAATCGCCCTCGCAAAAGATACTTTAGTGTCACGCTACAGCAGATCTCAGCTGTTCCGTTCCCACTAATGACAGAGAGAATCATGACCAGCACCTCGTTTAGCCTCAAATCAGCACTGTTCGCACTGGTTGCGTCTGTGTTTTTCAACGGCTTTGGAATCGCTGTTCACGCTCAAAGTTTGCGCAGTCCGTTGATCCTGGGCGCACCAAGTGCTGCTGCTGGTCAATCTGCGCAAGAAGGTGCACCGCCTGCAATTGGCAGTGGTTCAGCACCTATGGGCGTCACTCCTGGAATGCAAGGAATGTACAATCCAGCCCCTCCATCAGACATTCCGCTTCCGCCAATGAGCCCGCTAGAGCGTGGTCCTGGTGGCGGTGTGAACTCAATGGTGGCACCATTCTTGACGCCACCACCTTCCACACAAGGTGCTGATCCCGGCATGCTACCGCAGTCGATGAACGGCAATTCGCCTGCAGCAATTGAAGTGCCGATTAATTCAGGCGGAGGATACCCTGGAGACCAGGCGCCACAAACAAGATCCGGTCGTCAAACGTCTCGAGATTTCGGACTAAAAAGGTTCGGCTCGTCACTGACTGACTTCGGAGGACCGCTCTCCCAGAAGCCAGATTTAAAGATGCAACCCCAAAGCTCGCAGGACGGACCACGTTACATGCAAGGCAGCCAGGGTGGGTCAGGCAGCAGCCGCAGTTCCAATCTCGCCGGAGCCCAGACTACGCAGAGTCTCTACGGTAATCGCACGCTTTTCAAAGGATCTAACCAGCGCGCACGCGCCACTATCGCCGACCACTAAGTTTTCGAAGTTTTCGCCCACCCCGTCCGCAGTTCAACTGCGACTCCAATCAAAAAGGCTCAGGAGGCCACACCCATGTTGAACGTTAAGATTTTAAAGGCAACCCTCGCGTCACTGGCGCTGGGAGCGGTACTGAGCACTCCGTCATTGGCTCAGGGTACACAGACCCTGCGCACACCATTGATTCCTGGCGCCCAGAGTACGGGCGTAGGAATACCTGCCGCAGAGGGTGCACCTCCGGCGATTGGAGACGGCGCCACACCAGCCGGCGTAACGCCAGGTATGGGTGGACCATCAACGCTATTGCCTTGGATCCCGGCTGTTCCAGCTAACCAAATTGACCAGGGAAGTTCGGGTATCAATTTGCCTGTCGCACCATCGCTCGTCTCTCCTCCTGGAGTTTTGGGACCTGCTTTGACTGGGCTGATACCAGCACCTCCATCGACACCAGGCGCTGACCCAGGCATGTTGAACATCGCGCCATACGCCAACACGTTCAATCCAGCCCTTGAAACAAACATCATGGGTGGAGGCGGACTGCCAGGCACAGGTGGCTACGGTACATCAATCCCACAGACACGCCGCAGCGGACAGACGACACACCAGTTCGAACTGCGCGGACGTCACCAGGCACTAGGCGCAGGTAGCGGTGCTGCCGGCGGCATCCAGGACGAAGTCACCCGCACCGGACCACTGGCCGGATTCGGTCTCCCATTCGGTGTTCCAACCGGTAACGGTTTCGACAAAGGCACATCGGCAGGAACAGAGTTGCGCAACAGCTCGATCGACCTGGGCGGTGGACAGCGCTTGAAACTCGGCGGACAAAGAATCTCAACCGGCTCGTCCATCCAGGACTTCGGTCTGAGCGACACCCGTAACAACGGCATCGCCGCGCTGACTGCACAACAGGCAACTGAGTTCGGTCAAGGCTGGAGACGTATCCCACAGTACAGCAGCCGCACTACAGACTTTGGTTTCAACTACACCCAGTTCAACCCAAGCAACGTAACCCAGCAGAAGACAGGACAATTGCTCTTGCCAAAGGGCGTAGAAACGAACTTCTAAGCCACTTTGAAGCCATATCATCTGAGAAAGTCTATGCCGGTAACTGCATAGACTTTCGAATTAAGAGGGGGGAAATTCCCATAGGGTTCGTAATCCCCCCGCTATCCAATCTCAATCGAGAAACGTAAGATTCATACATCGAACGAACCACTCCTTCCGCAAAGAAAAGTTGAATCCCATGAACGCCAAGGACGCCACCAAGAACAACCAAAGAGCAATGGCAAATGTAGCCCTTTCTTTGACCCTAGTTCTCGGAATGTTCGCAGCCAACATGCCAGCCGCCGGAGCCCAAGGAATGGGGCCAGACCAGGAATCCCTACTGCCACCAGAAGTGGTGCCTCTTGATCCTCAAGTAGCGACCAAGATGTCACAAGCCCAAGCCGCAACCCGCGCCGTAGGCAACAACTTCGATACACAATCCGCTCCAGGGTTGGTTTCAAACGGTAGCAGCACCAACGTGCCTGCAGGATTGCCACTCTCAACCGGTCAATCAGCTCAGGACTTTCGCCAAGCGGTATTCAACTCGTTAATGGGTCAGCAAGTGACTCCAGCCGCTCCTCCAGTCAACCCTAACTTGCAAATGATGCAAGCTCAAATGGGTCAAGCACCTGGAATGTCGCAACCGCTCAACGGTCAAACCGGACAATCAGCTTGGGTAACACCAGGTCTAACATCTCCGGGAATGGCTTCTAATCAACAAGCTGGCGGTATGCAATCACAAACACTATCGGGTGGTGTTAAAAACCCCGAACTCGGCAGACCCTCCAAACTCGCTAAGCTGAGCCACGGAGTGGGACTTGCAACAATGCTAGGTTCCGGTGTGTTTGTCGGTGCAGCAATGAGCAGAAACCCTGCAGCTCTTTATTCAACCGGTTTATTCGGTCTCGGTGTCGCAAATTACGCTTTCAGAAACGGTCTCTCCAGGTTCTAATCAGGATTCAGCAAATGAACATCAAGGCATTAACTCTATCAATCATCTCCGTCGCAGCCGCAGTTGCCGCGTCTTCAGCACCAGCGCAAGCTCAAGAAGAACGCCGTCCACCGTCAGCTCGCTGGGAGTTTGCTCCTAACACTTGGCGCAAAGACAGCATCCAGATGCCTCGCGGTTACAATGCTCCAGCTCCTGCAGCAATCGCTGCTGTCAGATCAGGTGCTGTACCTGGAAAGAGCATGCTCGGACTAGACCCAGCATATTTAGCTAAAGCTCCAGCTCCAATGGCCGCTCCTCTGATTCACGTTAATCAAGCTGTTTCAGCAGTGCCAATCGCAGTTAAGCCAGCTAACCCACTTGAAGCCTTCCAAAGAGCATTCGGAAGACCAGTTTCAGCAGCTCCAACCATGGTGGCATCTGCCCCGCAAGGAATGTCTGCAACTCCTGCATCAACACTGCCTTCCACAAGAAATGTTTCAGCTCATCGCATCCCATCCCGCAGACCTTCTGTTAACACAGGTGTCGCTGGACGACTCTTAACTCCTCAACACCGCGCAGCTGCAGTCCCTGCAATTGCGAACTACGGAAGCCTCGGCTTCACACCAGGTGCCTTCACTCCAACGGCTGGAAGTGGCACAAGTACTCGGACCTCGGTCGCAGGTACAATCATCCGCCGCTAACACCTGAACTCACAAGTTATCCCATCCACCCAATCCCACGTCTCTCACTCTCAATAATCGTTGACAAAAAGTTTATCGATTCTCACCCAAACCCTAGGAGGTTCTCATGGTTTCCACAATCAAGTCTTTCGGTAAGAAGATTGCTGCATCACGTTCATTCAAAGTCGCTTCCCGCTTGAGCTTCCTCCTCGCTCCACAGCTCGTTCTCATGGCATTCGGCGTATATGACCAAGCCGTACATGCTCAAGGACTAGTCGGTGCGCCAGTTGACCCAAGATACGGACAATCGAATGAAGTAGGTCAGATGGCTGACTTCGGTTATGACACCGCAAGAGACATCTCCCGTGTTGTAACAGCACTGTCCACAGTTCCAAGCTCAATGGCAGGAATGAAGATTGCATTCGGTCAACGTGACGGTGGTGAATCCGCCATGAACGTAGCCAAAGGTCTCGGTATCGGATTCGGCGCTCCAACCGCTGTTCACCTTATCGGTACATTCGCAATCAACAACTTCGGTGGACTGGGCGGCGGTCTCTAAAGACCACCATCCCGACAAGCTCGAGAGTCTGCGGCAAGCGCCTGATGACACCCTCGAATCAAGTCCGGCAATAACAAAACTCTGAAGCGAGCCGGCGTCTTTTATAAAAAGATGCCGGCTCGTCGACGAAAATGGGAATTCCACCACTGACAGCCCCATGAGTAGAGTCTAATATCTTGTTATTCAAGACACCCCCCTGAACAAACCGGTACCCGCTGTGAGAAGTTCCTGCAGTAAATCAAAAAGAATAAACAAGGCGCTCGTAGCACTGATTATGCTGCTCGCGCCATTTTTGTTTAACGCCGCGGTTTTAGCGCAAACGCAACCACCACCTCCAGGTGCCGATCTCGGTATCGACCAGGGCGGCGGTCAGCAATTGTCGACTGGCGCAGGTCAGACACAGAACACTGTGCCTAACAACCCTTACGCCGCAAGTCCAACCACTTTGGTTCAACAAGCTGCCGAGCAGAATACTTCGCAAGCGATCACCAACACAAACAACCAGTTGCTTCAGGGCAGCGAATTGGCTCAGTACAACGACACTTACGCTGGTATGAAAGCCTTCTGGGGCGATGACATGATCAGCAATTTCTTCGCCAACATTGGTCAAGTAATTGGTCGTTGGGTTACAGAGTTGATTAACGGCTGGGTCTCAGACACAGTTCAATTCCTCACAGCTTTCCTTCGCACTTTCGTTCTCAACCCAAACATCGCAGTTAACGGTTTGAACCAAAATCCAAACGGCGCTAACGGCAGTGGCAAGAACGACGACATCTCTCCCTACATCCGTCAGGGTGCTGACACGATGTACGGAATCGCAGTTGACTTACTGCTTCTCCTCTTCATTCTCTGCATCTGGAAGTACTGGGCTGATGCCGCATGGCGCGGTGGAGCCGGACTGATGGGCTCGGTCGGCAGATTGATCTTCACTGCTGGTTTATTGCTCGCCTGGCCGACGATCTACGCATTCGAAATTCAAATCACGAATGAAATGATCAAAGCAATCTACTTCAACTCCGCAGATCAAGTACTGATGTTGGACGCAGCCATGGCTGCAGCCGTCAAAGGTGGCTTGGTTGCTGGTGCTGGACTACTGGCTAACACATTCGCTCCAGTGCTTGGCTCGGTTGCCGGTGGTATCGCCGGAGCTGGCGCAGGCGGTATGGTTTTAGGAACGGTTGGTGGCATCGTTGCCTTCGCCGGCTTGATCATCTACCTGGTTCTCGGTGGCATTCTAATCGCCGAGCTCGTCTACATCCTCGTTTTGAAAGCGATTCAAACAGCGCTTCTGACTGCGCAATATATGTTCGCTCCAATCTTCATCGTTTTCTTCGCAACTCCTGACACAGAAAACGTCTGCTCCGGCTTCATCAAATCATTTATTGAAGTCAGCTTGTGGACATTCGTCTGGGTAGGATTGCTCAAGATCCTCGTCATCATCTTGTTCTCCGACTTCAATCCCTGGGGCAAGATCATCATGTGTGTAGGCGTTCTACAGTTGATGATTCAAACTCCATCGTTCATGGCTCGCGCTCAAATCAGCCCGATGTCAGACTTCATCTCTGCTGGTTTGATTACAGGCGGCTTGATGAAAGGTATGGGAGCGTTGGGCAACCTCGCTCAAACAAGAACACAACAGTTATTCAAGTACGCTACATCTGACAAGTTTGCAGCTCGTGGTTTGGAACAATCACAAAAAGTTGGTTTGGACAAACTGCCTAATCAATCGAGCAACCCACAGTTGTCGAATAATTTGCAAGATCCAAACGGCGGAAAGAAAGGACCACCTTTAGGTCCAAACGGATTGCCAATCACACCTCCAGGCGGACCGAAAGCTGGTCCTAATGGTCCTAAGCCTCCTGGTAAAGGTGACGTCGATCCAACAACTGGCAAACCGCTGACCACAGCCGAACAACAAAAGAAAAATGCTGCCGACGCCGCTGCTGCTGCCGCCGCTGCAAACCAACCTACTGGTCCAAGAAAGCCTGGTTCTGGCAAGCCTGTTACGACTCCTGCTACAGATGGCGCTACAGCTGCTGGCGCAGAAAAGGGTCTTAATGCTGGCACCGGTGGTGAAACCGCTAAAGATCGTTTGTCTACAGCCGCCAAGTCGCTCGGCACTGTTGCCGCTGCCGCTGCTGCAGTATCGGCTCTAGGAGCTGCTGCTCAACAACGTGACGGTTCAGACCATTCCGACGAAGCTAAAAAACAAGAAGAAGCTCGCAAGCAAGCTGAAGCAACGTTGAATGCACAACGCACCGCACAAACTTTGAAAGACCAACCTCAACCGAACGAAAAGTTGAGCGAAGACGAAAAGCAAAAACGCGCCGCTGCTGCTGCCGCTGCCCTCCTTGGTGTAGCTGCCACTGCCTCGACTCTCAAGAGTGCTAATGCTGGAACTGGTGACAAATCGACTGGTGCCGGCGGCGATACCAAAACTGAACCTGTGATCAAGACTGAGGCCGCTAAGCCTGGTCCTAAGAAGCCAGGAAGCGATGCTGCTGTTGTCGTTCCACCGTTGAAACCTATCGATCAAACCAAAGCTGCTGAAGATCAAGCTAAGAAAGATGGTAAAGGCACTGGCGCTACTGGCGGTCAGACCGGTCAAACCCTGAACATGGGTGGAACCGATCATGAGCACGAGCAGGAGACCAAAGGTGAGACCAACGGCACTGCACCTACTCTCAGACAGCCAGTTACAGTAAGACCAGTATTGCCAGGCGTCACTCCTCCTGGACAGAAGAAAGATGCCACCGGAACTGGTGCTACCGGCACCACTAAGAGTGGTTCAACCGGAAGCGGTTCAACCAGCGCAGACAAGAGCACCGTTGCTCAAGATTTGAAGACTGGTGCTTCTGTAACCGGCAAGCCTGTATTGCCTGGTGACAGACCAAATCCTGCTGGCACTCCAGTTGTATCTGCTGATGGAAAGGGCGTTATCGCTCACGGCACCGGATCTGGTGCTCCTGGCAGCTTGCCTGTTAGCGATATTGAAGTTCCAGAAGAAGGCACAATGGTTCAAGGAATGGATGCTCAAGGCAAGCCAGTGATGATTCGTGTCACTAACAAGCCAGGTGCTAATCGTCCTGGTGGCACTCAAACTCAAACAGCTCAAGGAATTGTCTCTGGACAACCAACACCACCGCTGCAACAAACTGGTGCTCCAGTGCAGACAATGGTGAACGTTCGTCCAGGTATGGCAGCTGTAGCTGGTGCTGCTGTTGCCGGAACCGCTGCACACATCCTCAGCCAGTCTCTGAGCCAATCGGCAGTAAACAACGGTCGCCACATCGACCCGTCTACCGCTCACATCCCTGAGCAATTGCAAGAAGGCTTAAGCGACGCTCCACCTCCTCCAACTAGTGGCACTCCTGCTCCTAAAGGCGACAGCCCATTCGACAAGTTCAGACAGTCGAACTACCGTTGGGTTCCACCTAGAGGTTTGGCAATCGACATCAGAACCGCAGCTGGTCCTACAATGGGTCCTTCCACAGACGGTAAGGCAAACATCGTAGGTAACGGCAAAGGTCACGTAAACCACGTTCGGTTCGGCGCTAACGCCACACCTGAGCAAAAAGCTATGCAAATGATGGCAGCAGGTTATGCTCAAACATTCGCTTCTGACTCCGAAGCATTCGACGCAGCTAGAGAATCCGCTATCGAAGCTAAAGAAGACGGTCCAAAGGGAATGTTCGAACGCGCTGCAGCAGGCTTCATGGCATACAACGGCGGCAGCTTCAAACAGACTGCAGTAGCCAAACAACGTTTCCAAAAATCTCTTCTCAAGCACGCAGTGCTCGGTTCTGAGTCATACGTCAACGGTCAAGAAGGCAACGCTTTCACCGAGTATCTCAAAGGCAGATACGGCGAAATGACTCCTGATCAACAAGCTTGGGGCGTACACATCATGACTGATGACTCGTCACCAGAATCAGGATGGAACCCAAGAGTTGGTCCAGCTACAGACACCTTGCTCTCAGCAGGTATGCCTATCACCGCCGGCAACAGAGCCGCTGCTTCCAACACCGCAGTGTTGAAGCAACCAGCCTGGGGCAGAGGTCCTGCTATCCGCGGCGTCGCTTCTTACGTCAACTCAATCGTCAGTGGCAAGGTTGGACCAGAAACACATGCGATGGTGAAGGATGCGATGATCGGTCGCGAAGCACCAAACGTGCCTGCCGCCGAAGTTGGAGCTTGCCTCGCCATCATGCTTGAATCACCAAGTATCGAAGCTGGTGAAGCAGCTTGCGCCGACATCAACACAGTGCAAACAGTGGCCTCGCTCGTTGCTGGTGGTCACGCCAAAGATTACGGTTCTGCTTACCGCAGTTTGAGCGGAATGGTTCGTCACCTCGGTGGTAGCGGCGGCGGTGGCGCAAGCCGCGGCACAAGTCAGACCCTCAACATGTCTGCCCCTGGTGGGAACACTGTTGGTGGCGGTGGACCATTGAGCATCGGTAACTTCCAAACCGTCGGTGGTGGCGGAGGAATGGCTCAACAGAACAACACTCTCGATGTCAACGCATACGACAACGGCAGCGGCGCGATGGGCGGCGCAATGGGACCAGTCGGCAATCTCTCACTGCCTTCGATGAATCCTCCAATTCGTCAACAAACCGATGTCAACTTCCGTTCCGGCGGTGGCAGTGGCAGTGGTGGTGCATTCCGTCAGCAAATGGATCTGCCAGTTTCTGGAGTTCCTGGACAGCAAGATGTCCGTGTAGTTGGAACTGGCGCAGGTTCATCACAAGTACAACGCACCGAACTCGACGTCAACGCTAGAGTAGTTGGTGGTGGCAACAATCAATCGATGACACCTCCTATCAATGCAATTCCACCGAACCAACAACAAGTTCGTCAGGTCATCGACGTCAACGTCAGACCAGACCAACAACAAGGTGGTTTCACTTCTTCGAGTTCATCAATCGGCGTCAGTGTTGACACTCAATTGAGCTCCGGAAATCCTGAAGTTCGCGTCGTCGGAAGCGCAGGCAACGATAGTAGCGTCACCGCTCATCAATTCGTTGAAGCTTATGGTCAGTCGAATAACGGCGGCTATGCCGATAGCGCTGCTGATGTTTCTTCAGTTGCTCAACAGACGGCTGCTAGTATGAGAAACAACGTCCACACCGCACAGCAAATCATTATGGATATGCATGCTGCAGGATTCACTGACGATCAAATTCAAGATCCACGCATCGCTCAATCAGCTCTCGATGTCTATCAGAAAGATGCTTCGATGCTTGGTACCGCTTCGGTAACTGCTCGCATCATGGGACCATCCGAGTTCAACCAGGGCAGCACTCAAGTTGTTCAACAGATGATCGATGCAGGCTGGAGTTCGAATAGAATTTCGAGACCAGACGTATACACCGCTCAATCAATTTGCAACAGTGGTGGTTCGCCATCTCCTCAATTCGTTCAAATGGTAAGAATGAATCCAGAGTACAACCCACGTCCACAAGCAATGCTGCCTCCGAACATCGCAGCAGAAGCTCAGCGCCAGCGTCAAACCGGTGGATTCGACGACTGGTTGCGCACAATGACCGGTGGTCGCAACTTCTAAACCAATTGAATGGTGCGCGGATATCTTTCCGCCAAAAAATCAAAGAGACGCCCGGGCAACCGGGCGTTTTGCATTTGCATCAGTTTGCCGCAGATAGCAATTCTAATGGGCACGCAAAAATTTAGTGCCCATTGGTGCTGTAGTGCCATGCTTCCTTGGGAAGATTGTGGAAGCCATATTTTTCTGCGTTGTCTTTGAGCCAACTGATAAGCGGTTGATTGTTCATGTTGAAGTCAATTGCTTCACCCCAGCCATGCATTGACTTCCCTGGTGTGGCCGCCCAGTCTGGTCCCTTTTGTGCGTAAAGGTCTATTTGCTGCTGCGCAGTTCGATATGTGCCCGTTGCATAGGGCTCGCTCGGATTCCAGACACCGTCTTTCTGAGCTGCGTCCAGGAGTGCAGTTAGATTCTCAGCGACGCCGGGTGCGACTTTGAATCCATAAACTTTCTCCAGGGCGGAGTCAGGAATCTGTCCGTTGGAATATCCGCCCCAGGCGCCGACCGGCATGTTCACTACTTCCGGTGTCTTTTCGGCTTGCTCGATCAGCGCTTGAGCTTCAGGAATGGCTGCATCGACCTTTTGTGCGTAACCAGGTTGGTCGGCTGGACGTTGTGCAGAAGCCGCGATTTCTCCACCGCTGATAGATCCGTTGCCGTCGTAGTCTGTTGCCTTATCCAGGTATTGAGCCATTACACCTAATGCGATTTCTGCATTCTGCCGAGGGTCTTGTTTGTCTGCTAAAGATACGTTGTAACCTTCTCCGCCGTCGTTAAGTTGGAACAGCCCGATGCTGTGGCCATTGTCGCCAACGATTTTGTTGTCGAACGTTCCACCTGTTTCTATGAGGGATGTTGCGACGGCCAGTGCAGGATCAATTCCTTTTTCTTTAGCGACTTCTACGATTGTTCTGATGTTACTAAGTTTATCGTCAGGGACATTTGTGGAAGATGCGGCTGAATCGCCGGGTGAAGAACCGCCTCCACTTCCTCCGCCGCCGCCACTACTTCCTCCACCTCCGGAACTGCCACCACCACCACCACCACCACCCGAGGATGATCTGCCTCCGTTAGTGCTGCCTCCATCGAGGCTGCCAGAACTCGTAGCTCCAGTTCCCGAGCTGCTACTATCAGTTGGTTGCGGCTGTTGCTGCGGTTGATCTTGCGGCTGCGGTTGCGGCGCTGGCTGCTCCACTGGTGTGGATTGATCGACGGCGAGTGGCACCGGGGCCGGTGGCAAGTCTGGTTCTTGACTGAGCTGATCTAGCCAGTCTTGAGGAATTTTTGCACTGGGATTACTTCGGCTAAAATAGCTGATCAAGTCTTTGATGGCAGCTTTTTGCAATTGGTCGGCAAACTTTTTCGCATCTACATCGTACTTGTTTTTCGTTTGCAATTCGATGTTGACTGATCCGTCTTTATTGGGCTCTGTTTTGTTTGGATTGGCTCTTAGTACGCCATCTGTGCCCAGGTAAAAGTCCGGTTGCTGTCCAGTTGCTTGATTGTCCGCGGCGCTGGTAAATGAAACTGCGGTAGCTTTATCGAAGACTGCTTTCAGTTGGTCGGGACTTGCAGCTGGTACTTGATCGATTGGATCTGAAGATTCGGATGGGTAAATGCTGGGTGTGAAGTCCAATGTGTGTGGGAGCTCTGCCCTAACTACCGTTGGTCCGAATGACTGAGGCATTATCTCGGAGCTGACGTGTTGAGAAAGGGACATCGCCGGCATATCTACTGACGGCGCGTGAAATTGTTCCATTGCTGCGGCTGAGGACGGGCGAGTCATTCGTCACCTTCGTTGATTTGATCGCCGGATCGCGCGCGATCGCGCTATCGACTGAATGCAGTCTGACCTCGGCATGTGTTCTATGTTTGGGCAGATTGAACATAACAACGAATTCACGGCTTGTCAATAATTTTGAGAGCAATGAATTTTTCTCGGTATGCAGAAATTGTTTGCGAATCTTTGTCCAGATTTTGTATAAACGCTGCTGTTATCAGCTTTGTACGAGAGTGGAGTTATTGTTTATGGCACTGAATCTGATACCATAAATTTAATTTTTTGATCGCGGATTTATCGGAATTGCTTAAATTTTTCTGGTTGGTTTCCTGTTTCACGAAATTGAGAAAATTGTCTGCTACATCTTAAAAGCCGCTGTCAATGTCGTTTAAGGAGATAGAGCATTGGGGTGGGGCGTTGCGCACCAAATATGGTACTACTGGCTTAGTACAACTCCTAGTTTCTGTTTTATTCAGCCTACTGCTCAGGTAACTGCAGGATAGTGACATTTTTCTCACATGCCGTGTAAGTGGGAACTCTTGTCAGGTTTGTGTCTTCTCTGTGGAAAGCTCATAGAGCTCCTTCCAACTACCAACGAGGTTAATTAAATGGCTGTAGATACCAAGACCCAGAGTCTAAAGGGCACGTATCCCCTGAGCAATCCCGCTTTTAATGTTATTGCTCTGCTATACGAAAAATCAAAAGCTCTTGAAGCATACGATCGCTATTTGGAGGACTTGAAAGACGATAAAGAGCTGACGGACTTATTCACTGGAATGCGCGCAGAAGAAACGAAACAAGTTGAACAGCTTAAGAATCATCTAGCCCGGCTACTCAAGGCGGAAAGTACAAAGTAAGCGCTTTGCTTATTTCATCATAGTTTCAGAGGCTCGAGAACACACTCTCGAGCCTTTTGTGCGTGAGCATATCTGCCAAAGTCACAATGTAGAAACTTTTTAGTACTACCTTTGCATAATCTGGTTTTAAGCCATTTGTCAAATGCTGACTCAGAGAAAGAAAGGTGGAATCAATGACTCTAAGGCTGACTGAAAACATTGAATGTAATAAATTTGAAGGACCCACCCTCATGGAGAATCCAGAAAATTCCCAATCCACGTCGTTAGCGTCGTCCAAATTAGGCGATGTTCGGCGATTGAGCAGCATCACTGACTTGTCGCCTGGATTGGCTCCTAAAGCTCACATCGGCGAGCATGGCGAAATGCTTTTTTGCTCCACACCAATGAAAGATTCCAAGGATACGCCTGAGCAACGTGTCGAGCAGAAAATAAAAGATAGCTTCGGTGCTGATGTATTCGACCATTTGAAAGACTGGGATTGGCTAATTGAAAACCGGAAAAAACTGGAAGATGGCTTCAAAAAAGCTGATAATCAGACCGCATGGGACATGGCTCAGCGCATGAGAGACCTGAGCAAGGTGGACGGAAAATCTTTGATTTACCTGTCAAAACTGGATGGCCCAACGCGCGGAAACCTGATCCCCAAAACCTACGAAATATATCTGCGACGAGGCAGCTTCAGAAGTGACGATTACATCGGTCGAGTAAGCCACTGATTAAAGGTGGTGCTCTGCCTTCGCTTCTTCCCTATCCTTGATAGTCATACATCAAGACAGAGCCACCACACAGTAATAAGTTGCGAGCGATGTGAATCTTGCCGTACATGTTGTTTCCTTTTGTGTGGCTGTACAGAAAGACTAGCTTCGATCCTGGCAACTCAAGAAACCAGCCGCGCAGTAATCGTCCATTTGCCGATTTAAATACAACGTCTTTCTTGGTTATATTCACAGACCTAAGCTGATCAAATTCCCGTTCTACACCCGGTGTTCTTGGGTCTGGGCACGGAAAGATAAGCAAGTCATAGAGCGGTTGATTGCTCGGAAGTAGCACCAAATACAGTACTGCTAACGATGCCATCAACGCAAAGCTCCATTTTAGTTTCTTGCTTTGCCACATACTAGTTCCCGGCTTAGTTGGGCTTATTATGGCGTGGTTGCCAGCAAAAGGGCTTATGCCTGGTTAATTACTTAGCGATTTAAGAACTCACTGAGAGCAGCTCTCAATCCCTGGTTGTTGCTATGCCGGCCGCGTCTTTGAATATCTCATCGCCTTCAACGAGAGTGCCAGAGTTGGCCTGCTGAATTCCTGCTTTCACACCCTGTTCGGTTTCACGATTAGAATGCCAGTACCATAAGCGGTCAGAGTGAGAAAGTTCGAAGTTTTGAATAATATGAAGGCTTATAAGACGCTCGGCTCGCACAGATTGAATTGTGGGGGTACACTAAATACATATATGGATCAAAATTGCTCATCGCCGTACCGGTGATTTGGAAGAGATCGTTTCTAAAAAAATGGAAGCCCAATTTACTAGCCAGAACTTTGCTCAGTCATCGGTAACGACGACTGTTACGGAATGCCGTATTTCCCCCATGCTGGAAGATAAAATCCGCACGATCATGGGACTTTCCCCGGTTTACCCGCCCCTTAAGAACGCCTAATCTATAGGCATCGGATTGCTGTCGAGAAGTATCAACCATGCTTGTTATTGAAAATTTTGTTTTACGCCCTGAATCGGTCATTTGCCCCGAATGCAATACAGTTTTTGCGACGCCGAATATCGCGCGCATGCCGAACATGACCCGCGATAGCAAAGTCGAAGCTGACTTGCACAGAGTCCTGCCTGACCCGATTATCCGCGCATCCTTCGTCGCCATCTGCCCAGCATGCATCTATGCATGGTGGTTTAGCGCTTTCGCTTCGCACTACATCATTCCTGACCTGGTGCCTGATACGCCAGATGTCGAGCTATCCAAAAAGTTTGCCCACGCTGTCCTGACCGGTCGCAAAAACGGCTCGCACAGCTTAGACCGTTCCACCCTGGCTCTCAACGGCGCCTGGTGCTCACGTGAGCAGCACACGGTGGCTGGAACCTTGAACTCTCCCGAATCTCATGCCGATAACACTCGCTGGCTGACGTTGGCGGCTCAAGAGCTCGATGAAGCTCTCCGGGACGAAGAGTGGACCGGCAATCGCAATCGCTACATGTACATCATGGGCGAAATTTTGAGACAGCTCGGCGATTTTGACACCTCGCTCGTTTACCTCAACCAGGTTGACCGTCGCTCGTTGTTGCCTAAGCAGCTGGTCGATCACCAGAAGCAGATGGCAGCGGCACATCAATCTCAGACAGTCACATTGCCACCGCATCTGGTGGAAGAAATCTTCTTGCCTAAGCGGGTTCAGCAACCGACTTACACAAAATACGAAATTCCACCACAGCCTGCCCGGCAGGCTCCTCCGCAAGCTCAAGGCATCCCATCAGCCCAAGGAATCCCGTCCACCCAAGGCTACCCCACTCCCCCTGGAAACAGACCAAACGGAATCCAGCAGAATCTACAGTACGAAGGCTACATCAACATCCCGCACATATTGTCCGCATAATTTAAAAGATCAAGTCAATGGAAGATATCACACCCCTAAATCTAGAAGACTCGCCGAAGCTCTTTGGAATGCGCTTTGATCAACTCATCGCCATTTTGATCAGCTTGATCTTGTCCACCCAGATTTATTCTTGGATGAACGAAACTCCATTCTTCGGCCATGACTTACGGCTCGACATCTGTATCTTCATCGGTCTTTGTGGTCCAGTCTATTCATTGGTAACCTTGAATCATTCAACCGGTTACTGGGAAAATCTGCTTAACTTCTATATGACCTCTCAAGTTCTAATTCCGGGA
>JBBQFO010000008.1:0-46422 GCA_038322035.1 Candidatus Obscuribacterales bacterium | reverse complement strand
TACTTGAGCCTCCATCATTTTAGCCACCCAAAAACATCTCAAAACGACATCCCAATTTCAATGCCACCACTTGGATGTCTGTACGATATGCCGTGTAAACTCCCCGCCGGATATCCGCGCATTTAGAGCACTGAATACATTCACTGCTCCAAGCGCCGCTATGGCTGAAGAAAGCGGATTTCAAACTGACTATACCGTCAATGTCAAAACCGAAACTCTTCAGAAGCAATTTCAATACAAAGGTTCTATCCTGACAAAAGTTACGAAAGCATCGATCGAATATTACAAGAACGCAGACAATCAGAAAAAGCCTTATGAAAATGTTTGGTTTAACGATGGTCATCCGATAGGTTTAGAGCGACTTGCCGACTTCGGCTTGGAGAAGGGAAAGAGCGCGACCCTGGTGGTAACACATAAAGAACAGGGTGGGGTGCAAGAGCAAAAAGCTGCAGCAAACATGATATTGCGGCTGGTGCTTGATGCCTACAACAACACGGATTCATTCATCGCGATTAGAGTTCCATCGCAGTCATTCTCCGGAATTATCAGAGAGATGGAAAACTTACGCTGCGTCGAATCGAATCCAGCCCAGCCAGATGAAGCCAGCAAAGCAAAGTTGACATTTACGATCGCAGGCGACGAATCCAACGGGCAAATCAAACATTTGTTTTACATGTAACTTGTCAAAAACCGATGTACTCATAATCAAACTAATTCCAGATCGCAAAGGCCACGTCAATGAAAACCATACGCCGTACTCAACATAGAAATCAACGAGGAAACATTCTTATCCTTGCATGCTTCAGCTTCATGGCTCTTTCCTTGACCTTGATTATGGCCTATTCATTCTGCGGAGTTTACTGGTTGCACAATCGTCTTCAAACGTCTGCTGATGAAATTTCGCTTGCTGGAGCCAAGAAACTAAATGATCGAGACCGTATCGGTCAAATGAACAACATGGTGGCAAGGTGCAGACAGCTCGTTCACTCATCGAGAGACGACTATGACACTACGAAGAAAGACTATCCAGACCTCGCTTCGTTCGCTGAGCCCTTACTGGATGAAGCTAGAACCTCGGCTGCTGATTTGGAACAGGAACGAAAGAAAATGAACGCCGTGGCTGAGACTGAAGCAGCACAAGCGATGAAGGATCGCTTCAACGACATCAAAGGAACCTATCCAATGGTGTTGCCCTGGTTGACTGTCGGCAAACCGGTAGTTACATCATGGAGCTTAGGAAAATTCGACGACGTCCAAAGCAATGTCACTGAATTTACGCAATTTGCAAAATTGAAAGATCAAGATCGCACACAGAATTATGTGACCACCTCTGCAAGTGGTCTGAATCTATACACGGCAGAGAAAAATCACAAGCTAGTCAACACTGATGCGGATTTGGATTTCAACCTTTCCAGTTTGCCTCCGTTGGTGGAGAAGCAGATTTCCTCAGCCAGAAATATCCAGCCAAAGGATTTTGTGCCGAACAAAGCAGGTTATGCTCCATCAACGGCACAAGTGATTCTTCAACTCAAAGTTTCGACAGGATTGGGTATTTACGCAGGCTCTACTTTGGCCGCGAAAGGCTCGGCTCTCACTACCGGTGCGGCAAAGCAACAATGATGACGGATTGAAGACGATCTCCAATCCAATTATGAAACGATTGATATATTGGGTATAAACAGTCTGTCTCAACGAGATCCTGATTTGCTTGAACCAACCTTTATTAGACAACTGAAGGAGCATAAGAACATCCTTCTGGTCGGAGCCGGTGGGGGCTTCGATGTCTTTGCAGGACTTCCTTTGTTTTTTGCGCTGCGATCCGCAGGCGTTAATGTTCATTTAGCCAACTTGTCTTTTTCATTTCGACACGGCGGTATAACCGGTGCCATGTTCGGAAAAAATGTAGTCGAGGTGACGGCCCGTTCGCGTGGCAATGAGTACTATTTCCCGGAAGGCTATTTGGCTCAGTGGCTAAGCCGCAAGCGATTAGAGCAGTCGGTCTATTGCATACGTTTGGCGACGCTGAGCGAACTGGTTGAGAGCTATCAGGTTCTTCATGATCATCTTAAGTTTGACATGATGGTGCTTCTTGATGGTGGCGTCGATTCATTACTTCGCGGAGACGAATCTCGCATAGGAACGCCTATCGAAGATATGATGAGCCTGGCGGCGTCAATGAAGATCGATGTGGATAAGCAACTACTTTGTCTGGGATTCGGTGCGGAAACCGATGTCTGTCACCTGTATGCACTCGACACAGTCGCACAACTGATCAAGGCCAATGCATTTTTAGGTGGCTTAATGCTTAGCCCTGACATGCCTGAAGTGAAACAGTTTGTTGAGGCCACTCAGTATGTTTTTCACGAGATGCGTGGATATGAAAGTGTGATTTGCAGTTCAATATTGTCCGCACTGGAAGGGCACTTCGGCGATCATCATCGTACACGTCGAACCCTCGGTACAGAATTATGGATCAACCCATTGATGCTTCTGTACCTGTCCTTCGATGTTTCGAAGGTGTGCGAAAATATTCTCTACTTCAATGAACTTGCTCAGTGTGACACTATTGGACAAGTGGGTACGTTAATTCGGCAATTTCGAGAGGGAGCGGTGATTCGCAAGACACCTTCATTTCCAATCAGGTGAGTTGTTGGTGCATACTGAAACAGTAGGTCACCACCTGTGGTGCAGGGCAAATCAGCACATCAACAAATAGGCGTTTTCGCTGAATTCTGCGCCGCGAATTCGACTGAAACGTATCTCCCCAAAAAGAACATGGCTTAGTTTTCGACACGATTCCGAACAAATCATCTCTTAATAAGAGGTAGATCATTTCATAGTCAAGATGCCAGATTAGCGATGAAGATCAAGGAGAGTTGAAGTGACTGAAAGTTCGCACAGAGATCCGGCCATCAGAGTTGTGTTGTTGCCTCGCGACACCAATAAACATGGCACCATTTTTGGTGGAATTATCTTGAGCTACATCGACCTTGCCGGTGCAGCAGAGGTCTCCAAAAACACCCGTCAGCGAATCGTCACCGTCGCAGTCAAGGAAGTGATCTTCAAAGCACCTGTGTTGGTCGGCGAACCCGTCAGCTTCTACACGAATACGACCAAAATTGGAAACACATCAATATCCGTTCATGTTGATGTCGAAGTCCAGCGCGGACATGAGCGCGTCGCTGTCACGTCAGCTGACATGACGTTCGTCTGCGTCGATGAGCATGGGCACCCTACTCAGGTGATACGTATCGACGCTTAACGGTTTATGATAGAGCTGAAGTTGGCTCACTCATGGCGGACTCGATATGACAACGCAAGAACAGTCGGCGGCGAAAGGCACCGATGGTCCTAAACCGGTGCAAGAACGCATACGTTTGTATCTCGGCACTGGCAACGGCAAATCAACGGCCACTTTCGGGGTTCTGATGCGCGCCTTGAGCACCGGCAAGAACGTATCGCTTGTTTTCTTCGATAAACTCGAAGGAAACTCCAGCGAAGGAAAGGCTTTAAACATCCTCGCAGCCACCAAGGAAGTGGGTTTCGGTAACCTCACCGTTCACTACACCGGCGTCAATCGCATTGGAACCGGTCCCAAAGGCAGTTTCCGTTTATACAGTTCGCCAAACGGAATCCTTCCTGAAGACAAAGAAGCAGCACTGGAAGGACTTAAATTCATTGCCGAAGCCTTAAAGCGGAAAGACGACATCGTTATTGGCGATGAAGTTCTGGACGTAGCTCGCGTGGGGTTGGTTAGTTGGGATGACTTCAAAGAAGCCATCGAGCACCGCACTGATCCGAGCGTATTACTTTTGACCGGAAGAAGAGCGCCAGATTGGTTGATGGAGCAGGCTACCACTATATCCAGTACCACTCAGTTGAAGCATCATGGTCGTGCGATTCAAGGCATGGATTGCTAATCCAGTTTTTTGTATTGGATAAACCCGACTCTTTTCGGCGATATTTTGTCAATCACTTTTTCAGCTTGGCAACTAATTTTTAATGACTGGGACGGCGTCAAGTGCCATCTGGTCAATCATTACGGAAAAGTGAATTTACTCTAGCCAAGAGATCGCTTGCTTGGCAACTGAATTGTGGAGTGGTCAACGTATAATTCTCTTGAAGTAGAGGCATCTACATCAGGCGACACTTTAGTAAGTAGAGTAATGACGCAACAACCACTTCCGGCTCCCGCAGTCCAATACGGCACAGCTCAATATGGCACCGTTGCACAGCCGTCCGATTACAAGTCCACGCAAGCCAAAGCCAAACGTGGCGTAGCGTTTCAGGGAAACGTTGGTTCGTTCAGCCACCGAGCCGCTCAACATTTTGCAGAGCAAATGTTTGGTGAAAGCGAGAACACGCTAGTCGCTTGCAGAAGTTTTGACGAAGTTTTTGAGACTATCCACACAAGCAAAGATTTCTACGGTGCTATTCCGTTAGAAAACACTTCGATGGGCTCGATCGACGCTAACTACGATCTGCTCTGGTCTCGTTCAGCAGTGATTACCGCAGAAGTTTTCGTTCCAGTGCAGCACAATTTAATTTCGATACCGAATGCAGTACTAGAAGATATACGGGAAGTATATTCTCACCCTGCCGCGTTGGATCAATGCCGCAAACTCTTTCAAAAATATCCGCAAATGCGTCCGGTGCCTCACTGGGATACGAGCGCATCGGCCGCACTGGTGAAGGATCGTCAGGATCTAAAGATCGCTGCAATTGCCAGCGGCAAAGCCTGCGAAGCTAACGGACTTAGCGTCGTTCTTCCGAACATCGAAGATTACGCACACAATGCCACCAGATTCGGTTTGATCACTCAAGCTGAATACGCCCTTAAGCACGTTCCTACGCCTTACAAAGTATCCGTAGCGCTTGCACTACCTAATGAACCTGGATCGCTTGCTGCGGTGCTGACAAACTTCGCGAGATGCGGAGTAAATTTGACTACATGTAAATCCAGACCGATTCCTGAATTGCCATGGCACTATCGCTTTTTTGTGGACATCGAAGTCGCAAACGAAGAGCAGCACAAATTGATTTATGCGTACAGAAAAGAGTTTCAGTACGATGTTCGGTTGCTTGGACTATATCCCGTCGGGAAGCTTCTTTAGCGTCACCCGATGAATTTGGATGAGCGTTTGTTGGTTGTTAGTCCAAAAAAGTTCAAAAACAAAAGGGGCGGCTTGCGCCACCCCTCATCGTTTCTAGTTCTTTGCGGTCTCACCAGCTTGCGCTGTTTGTTTTCCGGCACCCTTAGCGATCGTTTCTTTCATCACTTCGACTGCTTTGTTCAGTTGGATGTCTTTGTTATCCGTTGGTGCTTTCTTGAAGTTCGAATAACTCAGGTCGATCCACCATGGACCTCTACCACTGGTGTAGTCCTTGTCTTCAAGTTTCACCATATAGTCCGGAGTGATACCGTGCTTGTGGATATCAGTGTCATTAGGCGTCAGATATCTGGCAATCGTTACGTTGATACCAGATCCATCTTCCAACTTGTTGATCGCCTGAACAAGACCTTTTCCGAACGAAGTCTGACCGACCAATTTGGCACGGCCATTATCACGCAGAGCACCACTGAGAATTTCACTGGCACTGGCACTGCCACCGTTAATCAGCACGATCATCGGCTGATGAGTCATCGGGCTGCTTGTGGACATCTGCGAAGTCTTGTAGCCATCTGCATCGATGGTGCTTACGATGATTCCTTTATCAAGGAACATATTTGCAATTTCGATTGCATTGGCGAGCAAACCACCAGGGTTGTTTCTCAAGTCGAGAACGATTCCATCAGCGCCGGAAAGCTTCTTCAATGCCAGTTTCATTTCTGAATTCGCTTTAGATGAGATGAAGCTGTCAAGTCTGATGTAAGCAATGTTTCCAGGAAGCATTTCGCTTGATGCAACAGCGCGAATTGGAATTTCAGCGCGTTCAAGCATGACTGATTTCTTTTCTGTCTTGCGCATCAACGTGATACCAACCTTGGTTTTGATTGGTCCACGAATCTGCTTCACGACTGTGTCGAGCGACTGCCCTTTAACGGGTTTTTTGTCGACTTCTGTAATTTCATCGCCGGGTTGAACGCCTGCTCTAAAGGCAGGTGTATCTTCAATTGGAGCGATAACAACGACTTTGTGTTCTTTGTTCATTCCGAGCTGCATACCGACGCCGAACAAATGTGCGTCAATCTGTGACTTCTCATCATCGAAAGCGTCACGATCCAAGAACCGTGTATAAGGGTCACCCAAACTAGCCAGCATCGTCTCGATTGCTTTGTGCGCATCGTCCGATGACTTCAGCTTTCCGTCGTAGTGGTGCTCCCATCTGCCCCAATCCTGGGCGCCATCTTTGTTGTTCTTTTCGCCAAACTTCTGGTCGTAGTACGAGTCCTTAATCAACTTCCAGGCTCGCTGGTACAGCACTTGGGGCACAACGGCGGGGCGAGAGGTCTGAGCAAGAACGATGCCGTCCAAGTTCATCACTTGAGCCTGGTTCGGCCCTTTCTCACCTGTAACCATTAAGCTCTGCAGCCCGAAAAACAGCATGCAGAACAAGAGCGGAATACCGATTCGCGCTACTCTTTTGCGTTCCAACAAAATGCCTACCTCTTTCTTGTTCGTCTATTCAAATCTTAGATCATTGCGCCACGTCTGCGCGCGGGCAGCACTAACCTGTTACAAGATGACGTCAATAGTTTGCGAAATATCCCAGGTCATCAACGTTTCGACTGTGCTCTTAATAACTTCAGAATATTTAATTCTACCGTTTTTCCTCAGCCGGCGTCGACAGATCCGCCGGTAGATTGCGTCCCGCGCCCGAAGTTAATTATTTGGGGTTTTAATGAGGCTCGCGGTCCAATAACATGACTACTGTTGTCACTGAGGTTTTCATTCTCGATGGTATCCAATCGAACAAGTTCGGCTCCTGTCCTAGATATCGAGCCGGATTTGACGGAGCGGCTTGAACAGCAGTATAAGGCGAGCCAAACGCGGCGCCGGTGGACCGTTCCTCACATTTCGAGCCAGACCAAGATGCGCCTGAAAATCGGCGTCAGTGTGGTCATGTTCGCCAGCCTTTTCCTCTTCGGAAAAATCGACCTCTCGAAGAGCTGGGAAATCGCGATGCACGCGAATCTCTGGTTTTTGGGCTCTGCAGTCGTTCTATACCTCTCCAGCACCCTTATTAATGCCTATCGCTGGCAACTTCTGGCTAATGCCGTCGGGCTCCGCAAGCCATTTTTCAAGCTGGTTCAGTTCTGTTTTGTCGGATTATTCTTCAATCTATTCCTGCCATCGACCGTAGGCGGCGACTTCAGCCGTTGTTACTACTTGTCGAAAGGCACGGGGCGATACGGTGGCGCCGCCTACTCCGTTCTCGCTGACCGGGCAGTCGGCATCGCCGTTCTGTTCATGTTCGCCAGCCTCGGGCTTTTGCTTGGTCCAGGTGGTAGTGAAATGGCTTGGGCGCTTAAAGCTCCTATTTTCCTCGGCACAATCGGAATATTTGCCGTGCTGCCGTTCATGCCGAAACTGACGAAGAAGATTCTGGGCGAGCACAACTTCATTACCAAAAAGTTCAATGACTCGAGCGCCAAAGTTTATTGGCAAGATAGAAACCTGATCGCAGTCTCGCTTGGTCTCTCGGTTTTGATGCAAGTCGTCGTTATCACCGTCCACATACTGATCGGATATGCGTTGGGCTTGACCTCTATTCCGCTCTGGTACTACTTCGTTTTCTATCCTTCCGTGGCAGTGTTGGGCTTCATCACACCGAGCTTTAACGGCATCGGAATCCGTGAATGGGCGTACACCTATTTCCTAACAATGGTCGGAATCGACAACTCACATGCGCTCACTTATGCGATTATGTGGCTGAGCCTGACCACTCTCACAAGCCTGTTTGGTGGCATTGTGTATGTGGCTGGTCATTTCAAAATTTCGAAGGAAGAAGCTGAAAAGCTGCAATCGCAAGCGGCCTAACTAAGCTCTTACTTCTGAGCGAATCGGCATGTTAGCAGCGCTTCCGAAAGGCACCAATCCATTAGATCACGAAGTCAATCGACGCGTATTAGCGTTGAGCGAATCGAGTGGCGTCAACCTATATATAGTTGGTGGATATCTGCGCGATGCTTTATTGGGAAGGTTCAACTCGGTCGTAAAGCCGAAAGACATCGACTATGCAGTTGCTGATGGATCAGCGTTTGCTTTCGCCCGACGTGTTGCCGATGAATTAAATGGTCACTTCGTTCCACTTGACGAGTCGAGTGATACCGCTCGAGTAGTGCTCACTGATCAAGCTGTGTCGATGGATTTCGCAGGCTGTGTGGGCGGTTCTATAGAAAAGGATGTACTGCGTCGCGATTTCACCATCAATGCATTGATCTGGAATGCAAGTGAACCAGAGACAGTCACTGACCTCGTCGGTGGTATCGAAGATCTCAAGAGTCTAACCATTCGTGCGATTTCAGAAAAGACGTTCGTTGACGACCCACTGCGGGTTCTGCGAGCGTACAGATTCGCCGCAAGTCTGGGAGCGAAAATAGAACCAGAGACTTTTGGTTGGGTGAACAAGCATTCTCCGGGACTGAGATCAGTTGCAGTTGAGCGAATAAATTTCGAACTGTTCACGGCGCTATCGCACCCAGCGGCTGAGATTGTGATTAGTATGGGTGCGGCTGGAATTTTGGAAATCATCTTTCCAGAGTTGATTGAAACACGACGCGTGACGACGAATTCATTTCACCATCTGGGATTGTTTGAACATTCGCTGGAAACGATTTCACAATTAGAGAAACGATTAGAATCAGTCCCGGACTGGGTTGTAGAAGGCTCATCGAAAGAACTTTCATACGGCGTGTCCAGATTGGCTGCCACCAAAGTTGCATGCATACTTCATGACATCGGCAAGCCTGCTACTTGGGTAATCAACGAAGAAGGCCGTCACACCTTCTATGCGCACGATGTGCTTGGTGCAGAAATGTGCGAAGCGGTTGCAGACAGAATGAAGTGGTCGAAACCGGTTCAACGATTGATCACCAAACTTGTCAAATGGCATCTGCGACCTGGTGCCTTATTCCATCAAGGTCCGCCTACAGAGAAGGCCCTGAGACGCTTCTATCGTTCCGTCGGCGAAGACGTTCCTGAATTGATGCTGCTCGCTTTCGCAGATTTTGGTGCCACCTGCGGTCCCGGTTTGCTCGAAGAAAACCGCATCGCGCTGGAAAAAAATTGGATTGAACTTTTATCGAATTTTTCCGTATATCTAAATGAGGACCGACAAAGAGTTCGACTTCTCGATGGAAATCGCATTATGAAACTCTTGTCAATCGCCGCTGGACCAGTAATTGGAGAAATTCTCTCGGCTTTGGATGAAGCCCAAGAATTTAAGGAAGTCCTGAATGTGTCTGATGCTGAGGCTTTTGTCAAAAAGCTCTATCGAGAAAAGTATTTCAAATAACGAAATTTCCGCTTGGCAACTAAGTTTACGGTTAGAAGTGTTTAGAGCGGGCATAAATATTTCAGAGAGATTTGAACTCCACCAGGGCGATTAAAAACGATAACTGGTTTGGTTTTCAAGGGAATGGTTCCGGTAAGGGCTGAATTTCCTATCCGACCGTTCACTAGCTGTGGGCAAACAACTGTATTGAAGGACTACATTATGAATACTAAGACTGATAAGCTCCGCAACTACACCATTATCGCCCGACTAGATGACGCCATCCCGTTGAATACGGAAGAGTGGGTCATCGTCGAAAGACTGCTCAACCAAGTCAGCGAGTTCGTTCCAATGTCTATGCTCAACAACGTCACCGAAGCGATTATCGCTTACGCTGATGACCAAGCCCGCCGTGGCTACGTTCTCGGACAAGAAGACCTTGTTCAAGAATTGAAGAAGAAAGCTTCGAGAATCGCTTAACAGCCCTTGCTCAAGCTAAATGTCAGTTTGGTTAACGTCTGCGCAATTGTGCAGGCGTTTTCTTTTGGTACCATATGTGGTGTAGACCTACTTGACGCGGGCGCATGGCTAAAATTCTCATTTGCGACGACGATAAAGCGCTGAATGCATCAGTGGCGGATATACTTCGCTCCGAGAGGCATACAGTCGAATGTGTGTTCGATGGCGAGGCGGCCATGGAATTGATTGAAACGTACGACTATGACATTCTCGTCCTCGACGTCATGTTGCCAGGAATGAATGGCAAGGAAGTTTGTCGACAATCTCGCAGTGCCGGAAAGAAGTGCGCGATCTTGATGCTCACTGGTCAAAGCGATGTCAATCAAAAGATCGACGGGCTGGATGCCGGAGCAGATGACTATCTCGCCAAGCCTTTTGATTGGCGAGAATTGGTTGCTCGGATCCGCGCTCTTCTGAGACGCAATACGGAAGGATTCACTAGCAGTCAAGTTGTCGTCGGCAATATCGTTCTCGATTTCGAAGCGCGAAAAGTTATGCAAGAAGGCAAAGAGATTCACCTGACGCCAAAAGAATTTTCTCTGCTTGAATTTATGATGCGCAACAAGGGACGAGTCTTCAATGCGAACACTTTGATAGCTAGAGTGTGGCCGGCTGACGATGAAACTTCCGCAGAAATGATTCGTTCGCACATCAAGAATTTGCGCAAGAAACTCGATCAAGAAGGTCAACCGTCCATCTTTCGCACGGTGCACAAGGTTGGATACGTTGTCGACGACACCACATCCAACAAGTGATTGTGCCAATCCTCGCTGCATGACAAAGTCCTATGAGGATGACTAATGATCAAACTTAGTCTGTTCGAAAAAGGAATCGGGTTTGTGTCGATCACTTTGCTGGTTCAGTTGGCATTCGTGCTTGCATTGGCACTTTTGCTTCGTCACTCGCATGAGCAAGTCCAACATGAGCGCAATGTGCGCGAAATTATCTCGCAATTAAACAAACTGTCAGGTATGGTCGATAACGCATCTGTCGGACTGACGCAGCAGGTGATGGCGCCTGACCCTCCTTACTCTGAAGAATTTAAGAGGTCTTACAAGCAGTATTTAGACAAAATTCCTGAACAGATGCAGAGGCTGGAAACGCTGACCAAAGGCACTCGGCGCTACAAAGATATGATCGAGCTGTCCGAGACAATTGGGTCAGGTTTGCAAGCGATTGATAAGTTCCGCATGGCCGCAATTTCTCATTCACCGCAGCGCGACTATCTTGCCATGGTGTTGAAGGACGTACTTCTTACAAAAACGCGGCAAGTAAATGGATTGCTCGAGTCATTTGAATACGATCAACAAGCTGAAGTTAAGGCTGAAAGCCAATCTTATGACGCAGTGCTGTACTTTCTGGGGCTGGGCGTTTTTGCCAATGTTTTGCTGGCGCTGTTCTTGATGGTGGCATTTACCAGAGGCATCGCGGCAAAAGTTGATCGAATTCGGTCGAACTCTGTGCGGTTGAGTGCGGGTGTTCCGCTTCAAGCGCCGTTGGAAAACGCGCATGACGAGCTCGGTCAGCTCGACAGCTCCTTTCACGAAATGGCGGAGTTTTTGTCTGAGTCGATTCGTCGGGAACAAGCTCTGATCACCAACGCCGTCGACGTAATTTTGAGTTTGGACAAATCAGGTATTTGTATTGACGTCAATCCAGCTGTGGCTGTCGTTTTTGGCATCAGTCCAGAGATGATTATCGGCAGGCGTTTCCTGGACATCATGAAAGATGAGGATCGAGAAACTACTCTTGACTCTCTTCTTCGTGCCACCGGTCAAAATGATCTGGTTGAAACAGAAAATCAAATGAAGAGAAAAGATGGCAGCATGATCGAATGCGCATGGTCGGCGCGTTGGTCAGCCGAAGACAATGCACTGTTTTGCGTCATCCATGACATTAGTCAGCGCAAACAAGTGGAAAGACTGAAGCGCGATTTTGTATCGATGGTCAGTCACGATTTACGCGCACCACTAAGTTCTATTCAACTGATCATGCAAAATGCAGTTCGAGGCATTTATGGTACTCTGCCGGATGCCGCAAATGAGCGCATTACGATGGCGACGGGGAGTATTGAACGCTTAATCAGCCTCGTCAATGGACTCCTGAGTATGGAAAAGCTGGAGTCGGGCGAAATTGAACTAAACTTTGTTGGAATCCGCGCCGATGAAATAGTCGTGCCGGCTGTTCACCTCATGCAAGGACTAGCCTCCAAACAAGGCTTGCAATTGGCAATAGCCGATCACAACAATCCATATTTTTATGGAGACGCAGAACGCCTGATCCAGGTCTTGGTAAATCTGTTGTCTAACGCTATCAAATTCTCACCTGAGCACGGGCCAGTTGAAGTGAGCGTCACTGATGTGGGTAATGCCATCCGTTTTGCCGTTGCAGACAAAGGACGTGGCGTGCCTGCTGGGCTTGAAGCGAAAATCTTCGAGCGCTTCCAGCAAGTAAACGCCAGCGATGATACCAAACTGGGCGGATCTGGATTGGGTCTTTCCATCTGCAAAGCGATTGTCGAAAGACATGGTGGCACGATCGGCGTGGCATCAAACAATGGGCAGGGCAGCGTGTTCTGGTTTGAACTGCCCAACGCAATATCCGGCGATTCAGAAGACGACGAAGATGTTTGATACGCACACGGTCTACTTGGAAAGGCTTGGTACGCACTGCGGTCGCTATCGTTTGGAAAAAGTACTGCGTCACGACCGAATCCGCACCTGCTATTTGGCTGTTGGACCAGACGAGCAATTGTTCGAGGTTCAATTCTTCGAAGAGACCTATTATCTGTCCCGTTCTGTTCACGAGTCGATAGATAGCTATATCGCGGCTTTGCAACAGAATGTTCAGACCAATACCCTGAGTATTGTTGATTTTGGTTACGGAAGAGATGGTCAACCATATTTGGTGGCACGCAAATCGACAGAAGGTGACTCGTTGTCGGAGATCTTGGATCGTCGCAGAGTGATCAGCCTCGAGCAGTGCTTGAAGGTGGGCATTCAAGTCTCTAAAATTCTGGCCGATATGCATAGTCTGGGTCGTTTCCATGGATGCTTGAGCCCAAGAAACATCATTCTGGAACAGGACAATGCCGTTGTCGTTGATATCGGCACTGGATACATTGCCAGCCTAGCCACCAGGGAGAACGTGGACTGCGTTGGTATTCCGTTGTACATGAGCTCCGAGCAGCTGGAAGGAAAGCCTGCCAACGCAGCTAGTGATACATATGCCCTGGCTCTGATCTTATATGAATGTATTACGGGCTTACCACCACATTCGAGTGCCACGGTGATCGAACTCGCTCTTCAGCGGCGTAAGGCGCCACCTAGCCTCAGGTCAGCCACCGATGTTGTGCAGCCACCTGAAGTCGAGGTGTTCTTTCGCAAAGCGCTGGCGAGTAGACCTAGTGATCGATTTCCTGATGCTCAAGAAATCAACGAAGCCTTGCTATCTGTGCAACGTCGAAAACCAGTTGCTCCTGATTTTAACTCCCTTAAGATTCCGCATCGCTACAACATCTTGAGGCATACATCGCCAACCAATTTGACAGAGTTGCAGCGAACCGACGCAACTGCTGCTCAAGCAGAAATCAGATCGAGTCAACGGCGCAACCGAGTGGTGCGATTAGTTTTTGCACTGAGCGCCCTAGCCGCGATTGGAATTTATCTGATGACGTTGGCTTGTTTAGCCAGTATGCATCAACAGCTTGGCGCTATAACAGAAGCGCTGCCAGATTCTACTGACACCACTAGTGGTAGCGATAATTTTGTTATGAACCCACCAAAACTAGCGAAAGATGAACTTTCAGGTGACACAAAGTTGGATTCAGTACTGAAATTCTGCACGGGTTATGGAGTGCGTGCGGATAATGCAGTTGGCGATTTCAGAAAAATTTCGCAACTGGATAAGTTGGAGTTTCTTTCCGTAACAGGCACTGCCCTTACGGATATTGATTTAGAATCGTACCTTGCGTTACCTCTCAAATACTTGGATATTAGTAATTGTAAGAATCTCACCTCACGTGCATTTCAAGCTGTTCAGGTAATTCGTTCGCTGCGTTATTTGCGGGCTGAACATTTACCTCTATCTGCAGTAGATCTGGAAAATCTCAATCCCAGATTGATCGAATTGCGTTTGAATGCTTGTCAACTGGACGATCGATGTGTTGAACAACTGGCAAAAATCAAAAGTCTTCGCAAGCTGGAACTGCAAAATAATGAGATAACGCGCCAGTCTTTCAGTGCTTTGAGCAGAATGCCCAGGCTCTATCTTCTAGACTTGCAGAACAACCGAAAACTAACGACGGCCGATCAAATCGAACTTTGTAAGTTGATGCCTCATACAGTGATCCGATTCGATTTTGCTACACCTAGCAACCAGGGTGGACTTTTCGAAAATCTCAAAATCGCGAAGTTGATCAAGAAGTGCAACGGAATAGATTTGAATGTGCAGGGGTCGAGCGGTGATTTTTCTCAAATCACCACATTTAAAAACTTGGAAGAGGTAGATTTGTCCCGCTCCACCGCTAAAGATAATGACCTTGCCGGGTTTGGCAAGCTACCGTTGCGTTTCCTGGGACTGAATAATTGTCGAATTGGCAGTTCCGCCCTGAAAGAAGTGCAAGACTCACCCGACTTGCTCATTCTGGAAGCCTCTACTTCTGGTCTACGTGATGATGACCTCGATTATTTAAATCCAAATTTGAAAGAGTTGGATTTGTCTTCTTGCCATATCACTGACAAAGGGGTTGGAAAGCTGGTTCGGCTTAAGCATCTTGTCTCGCTGAGCTTGAGTAATGATGCAATGACCACTTGGGCGTTCGCAAATCTGCGCAAAATTAAATCGCTGCGACTGTTAGATCTCAGAGACTGCTCAAACATTCACACGGAAGAGGCAAAGGTCTTCGAAGATAGCATGCCGGACACTGTTGTGATGCTCAATCGGATTCGACGCTAGCAGACCGTATCACGCCCTCACAAATCGGCCACAACTCCGTGATACCAAGGAAATTACTGGCGAAGTTGCTGTGCTTGTGTTCGCAATACTTGATTGCTTGTAGCATGGAACATCGCAACCTGAGCTGCTTTAACTAATCCGTTAATTTCGCTGGTGTCACCCGGGACTGAGGCAAGACCAAAATGCAACGCGAGGCTGGATTGATTCAAGTCTGGTGTGATTTCCAGCAATTCGCTGTTGATTCGATCGACTAGCAAGCATGCCTGGTTGCTCTCGACATTCGGCAGCAATAGCGCGTACGCACTAGGTCCAAAGTGACCGAATACGTCGACGTCACGTTTGATTCTACTGACTGTTGCCGTAACAAGATTTGATACCAGCGGTGATACCTTGCTTTGACCGGATGAAATCGAAAATAGTGCCAGTGTCAACATCGTTTTGAAGCGACAGGCTCTGATGAATTCTTTGGCGAGAAAAAATTGCACGGCTTCGAACGTATATATGCCGTCATCAGGCGAGCTGAGCATGGACAAAACTTTGTTGTGGTCGGCCGCGTCGAGGGTGACGATGTGATTTAAAATTCCAGCTTTCGCCATGCTGTCTGGAGTCATGGTGACTTCGGATTGAATTGGTCGCGGTTGGTGCACGGTTGCTTTAGTCTGCCAGAGACTGCTCAGGGGCTCCGGTTCTGGCTTGGGAGCCGTGGAACCAGGCAGGCGCAAGGCATCAAACTCTGCGGTCGATTTGCGCTCAACGGCTCGCTCATCGACGATCACTTGAACGCTTTTACCATCGGGGGTGAGCAAAATTCCCAGTTGCAACATATTCGCTGCAATCGAAGTCCAACGGCTTGGCACAAGCGAAAGCTTTTCCGCTGTGTCTTTTATGTTTCTGGTGCCATAAATGTTTGAATAAAATTCCATCTGCACGTTGAAATCGATAGGCTGCCCTTTCTTCAGACGTTCCTCAATCTCTCCTGGTGCGGGGCGCGTTGGAGGTCTGACAAGAAACGACAGTTCGTTTATGCCATGGGTCTCGAGAAAAGCTAAGCTTTCGGCATATGCTTCGCCGCGCGTAATCAGGTCTTCAACGGATTCTTGGACAGTGACATGGTCAGGGTGCTTGCCAGTTTCAAACTTGACCTTTCCATCTTTCCATATGAACAGATCCATGATTGCTTCTGGACCGACACAAAATGGGGACTGGGCGTGTAATGGACGACCCAAACCAAACTGCAAATTGACCGGGCAAGCGGCTAGACCGACTTGCAAGCGCCCGGTCACTTCATAGTGCTGCGCTGCCATGAGCAACCACTGAATCGGTTTCTCACTCAGGTCGCCGGCCAGAGCCATGAGTGCTTCAATATTGTCCGCACTGGGCTCAGGCGCCGTCAACGGCAATGGCATGCCTGGTGCAGTGAAAGACTTGCGCCTCATGCGATCGCCTAACGATTCCTTTTTATTATCAGAGAAGGTCACTTTCAACCACTCCGTGGCATCTCAATCAACATTTAAATAGTAAACCTAGTCGCCACGCGAGTTCTCTCACGTTTCGCCTTGGGTAACCGTCGACGCCGACCCTATCTGAAGCGAGCGCCTTTCTATTCTAGTAGCTAGAGCAAATTGTAGGGTGGTCTTCTGTTAAATATTTGGGCTTTCCGAGGAGCCGGTCAGCTTGAAAATTTCAGTCGTGGAACTCCCAATGACGCCGAAGAATCTTCTTGGCATGCCTCAAGACCAGCCGTATGATGGAGTTTCACTACTCCGTGCTTGGCAATCCAATGATCTTCTTTCGACGAAAACCTAATCTTGACGACGTTGTCGTGGCGGCGCCTTGCCCCACCAGCTGGGAGGGAATGGAGGGGGATGACAAGGTTAGATATTGTTCGCTTTGTAGTTTAAACGTGTACAACTTGTCCGGAATGACGCGCAAGGAAGGGGAAGCTCTGATGAAGAGCCAGACCGGGCCTCTGTGCATTCGGTTGTATCGCAGACAAGATGGCACTTTGATCACGAAGGATTGTCCGGTTGGCCGACAAATCGCCGATGCTTGCAAGCGGCGACTCAGAGCAATTGCAATGGCGCTATTTGCTTGCCTTCAAACAGCGCCAGCATTCTCTCAGGCGCAGTGCAGCGGTAAATCTGCGAGCAGAGTCGACCGGATTTACTAGTCGCGCCTCGGTCCGTTATCAGTTTGCAATTTATCAATTCATTCGAAATGAAAACGCCTATGATCCTGTGTTCAAAAAGCAGGTGGCAACGGCATATGCAAAGTTTTTGAAGAAACAAAATCAGCCAGAACAAGCTAAGGCAATCGTGGAAGAATTTTGCAAAAGGTGATGTTTTCAGATGACAAAGCTGGAACCAAAATGCTGGAGCTCCGTCATCATCAGCACAGAGCATAAGCGATTTAATCTCTCAACCAGATGTAACCTGAAACATGGATTCGTATGCTCTCATGTTATTGACTGATGTCTAAAGAAGGGCGCCGATTGGCGCTCTTTCTATTAGTGTGTACTGAAGGTGGTTGCGTCGGCAGCCATCCGTGATGGTGCGCTGGTCCGATGGTGTGTGTTTGTTGGATGCGTGGAATAACTAGCAGACGACCTAAGTTACCAGGCATGCCAAAAAACGACCAGAAAATTCAATCGTTGACTCCTGGTGAAGTGGCACATACGCTTGCGCCCGGCACTATCATTGGGCAAAAATACAAGATAATTTCTGTCCTTGGTAGCGGCGGCATGGGCTGTGTCTATCATGTGAGACAAACGGAGCTCGGCAAAAACTTCGCCTTAAAAGTTCTGGATGTTCACAACCAATCCGAAGTCGCCGTGCGTCGGTTCCATCAAGAAGCGAAATTAGCTGCTGCGTTGCACCATCCGAACCTGGTAGGGGTTCATGATTTTGGTGTCTTTGGTGACAGCCAGCCCTATCTGGTTATGGATTTTGTCGACGGGCAATCACTCGATAAACATCTGAAAGTGCTGAGAACATTGCCAATTGACTATGTTGTTGCACTGGCGATACAAGTGGGATTTGGGCTCATGTACGCTCACTCGCATGGGGTTGTGCACCGTGACATAAAGCCTGGCAACATCATAGTTCTGCATCCTAATGAATTGCCATCGGAAGGAACAGTCAAAGTGGTCGACTTCGGAATCGCGAAATTGATGCAATCGGAGGACGGCCAAATTCAGGAGTTGACCCGAACCGGTGAGATTTTTGGCAGTCCTATCTACATGAGCCCTGAGCAGTGTCGAGGAACAGCAGTAGATCAGCGCGCTGATATATATTCGCTTGGTTGTGTCTTATATGAATGCCTAACAGGTCTGCCACCATTTGTAGGTGACACTGCGATGTCTACTATGGTGAAACGCCTTACTCAATCGCCCGTGTCTCTGAAAGATGCCACGATTGGACTGGATTTCCCGCCTGCTCTCGAGATCATCGTTAGAAAAATGCTGGCACTGGAACCGGAAGACCGGTACCAGGATTTCAGTACCGCTATTCAGGAATTGATGTTGCTGAGCAATCCGGATGCAATTCTTCCATACAACTTAAAAACTCCGCCACGTAAGATTTCCTACCTAAAAGAGCTCGTCCTGGTAACAGTCACTGCCACAGTTTGTGTTTTCGCGACGCATTTAATAGACAAGAATTTTTTGGTGCCACCACTAACAGAGGCAGAAAGTGCCAACACTCCTGACATAAATAGAAAGAATCAGAATACAAGTTACACTCTCTTAGGCAGTTCGCTTCAACGTCCAACACGCAAAGTGCAGGGTGTTGGTTATCAGGCTAGAGAGATACTGTATTTCCCTACAAAGACTGGAAGTATCACAGTCGGTGCTAAGCCTTCTCGCCCTGCGTTGGGTGAAGTGATTGTGCCGGAGGGTGATTTGGTATCACTCAATTTTAACGAAGAGGGCGCTGCAGATCCAAAATTATTAGATAATTTGAGCGATGTGAAATTTGATAAGATCAATTTCAATGCAAAAGTAACGGTGTCGAACCAGTCTATGTTTATGTTTGAGCATCTCAAACATGTAATTCGTTTTGGGTTGGCTGGATGCGCTGTAAGCACTCTCAAGCCGATTTATAAGGCACCATTCGTTACCAGTTTAGATGTTACTGACACACACATTTCAAGTGAGGAGCTGCTCAACTGCGATTTTTTCAATAATCTTTTGTTATTCAATTTTGGACCTGTAGGAGATCCGGCTGCCACTCTCAAGGCACTGGCTAATAATAACAAGCTTGATAATTTGAAATATACTGGACCGATAGCGAGCGAGCACAAGACGAATGCCAGGGGATTGAGCGAAACGGACGTTGATTATCTGATTCAAATCCCCAAGTTATCATCTTTAGCCATTTTGAATTCTCCCAAGTTTAATGATGCATGTTTGAAGAGATTGCTTCAGGTTCCAAAGCTGAAGTACTTGGAGATAAAAGCATGTGGGATTACAGCCAGATCTATCTCGACACTAAAAAACGCGAAATTGTTAAAGCTGTCTATTACACCGATTGGATGGTCTTCGAAAGACCAAGACCTTTTAAAGACGCTTCCTTACATGGTTGAAGTTAAAGAGCCAGAATGCGTGAAAGAAGACATGAAAATGCAAGGTGCCGTTGAAGCTAACGCAGGATTTTTCTTCGACAAATTCAAAGATGATGGTAAGCCTGATGCACACAAACCAGAGCATACGGCCAAATGAACATCGATGGACTAAACAATCGACCGCAGGGAAACACAGGCGCAGCGCTCATGCCCGACACCTTGGTGGCTGAGAAATATCAGATTACTTCACAGATCGGAAGTGGTGGCATTGGCACTGTTTATATAGTGCGGCAAATTTTTCTGGGGAAAGACTTTGCGCTTAAACTTTTAACTGGCCGTGATCATTCCGATGTAGCTGTTCGTCGCTTTCAGCAGGAAGCACGCACGACTGCGCTTCTGCGTCATCCTAACTTAGTTGAAGTGCGTGACTATGGCGTTCATGAAAACGATCAACCATTTCTCGTGATGGATCTTGTGCAGGGCTATACGCTCGCACGGCTTCTGAAGAGATCTGGCACACTTGCGGTCGAGTACACTATCGCGCTTGCTCTAGAAGTGAGTCAGGGACTGAAATATGCTCATGCTCAAGGTGTTGTGCATCGCGACATAAAACCCAGCAACATAATGCTTCTCCATCCCGACGAGCAGCCTCGTACTGGCACCATCAAGATACTCGATTTCGGCATTGCTAAGCTATTACAATCCGAAGATGGCGAGATGCAACAACTTACAAAAACGGGGGAAATTTTTGGCAGTCCAATCTATATGAGTCCGGAACAGTGTCAGGGACTGAATGTCGATAGACGCACCGACATCTATTCTCTTGGCTGTGTAATCTTCGAGTGTTTAGCTGGCTCTCCTCCTTTTTTAGGCGAGAATGCAATGTCGACGATGTTGAAACGCGTTACGGAAGATCCTGCGACTCTCAAAGAAGCCTCTCTAGGTCTGGAGTTTCCTCCGATATTAGAAGCAATCGTTCGCAAAATGCTTGAGGTAGATCCTGAAAAGCGTTATCAAAATTTCGATCTTGTCATCCAAGACATACTGCAGCTACAGCAAGACTGTGAAAATAAAGGATCCCATGCTGAAAGTGATCCAGTCGTTAAGGCAAAGTCAAAATTACACTTTACGCATTTGAAGGATACTTGTATTGTCGCAGTCACAGCCATTCTAAGTTGTGCAGCCATGGCTATAATGGACAGACAAGTGTTCTTTCGCGAGGAGTTTTCGCCCAACAACGCAGCCAGGATGGAACATAAGAAGCAAGCAGAACTTGCGGACAAAAAATTTGCGCAAACCTTTATCGACTACAAAGGAATTCTCAAATATCCAACTCGTGAATTTATAGGTGACGAAAACAACAAGCAAGAAGTGCTGCGTTTTCCCACTAAGGTGGGAGTCATTCGTATCGGCGAGGAGAAGCAGTGGCGACCAGCATTCGGAGACATCCAAACTGGCGGAAAATTTGTCAGTCTTTCCATCGACGAAGAACCCGGGGCTGATCCTGAGCTATTGAAGAATCTTTTGGACGTAAACTTTGGGGAGATTAGCTTTCCTGGTAAATACCGATTGACGAACGAGACGCTTTCAGAGATTGGCAAAATTAAGCAGCTAGGAAGTGTGGATGTCGACGGCGGTGACATCTCTTCGCTTGAGCCGATCTATGACAGTAAACTTAGTGGATTAGACATCGGTGAGACGCGTGTATTAGGTAATGAGATCCTCAAGCTCAAACACTTGCAGGATTTGGAGAGGATCACGTTCGGACCGGTAGATGATCCGGGGTCGGTCCTGGCGGAATTAGCTAAAGGAAAAAATCTGTGCGGACTCCACTACAAAGGAGCGCTTCCTTCAGAGAATGAAGCGAAATTGTGGCGCGAATTGACTAAGTCTGACGTAGACATCATCGCGCACATGCCGAAACTGCAATCCCTGATCTTCCAAAATTGTCCCCAACTTGATGACGCGTGCATAAAGAAACTGGCGTCAGTCAAAACACTTCAAGTGCTAACCATTAAAGACTGCCAGGCAGTAACGCCAAAATCAATTCCAACTTTTAAAAAGATGACCTCTCTTAAAACACTCAACATCACAGCGAAAAATTGGACAGCTACAGATTTGGCTGAGTTGAAAAGCTTGCCCTATGTAGTGAAAATCGATGTTTTACGTCAAGAGAAGACAGACAACTTTCACAAGGTAAAAATCGATATGGCGAATCGTTTGATCTGAAAAATCCCGCATTGCCACCATGAGCAGTTCCAGCACCATGGTCGTTTGAATTAGCGAAGATAATTCATCGGATTGTTTGGCTTTCCGTCTACTCGCACTTCGAAGTGCAAGTGCGGACCTGTTGAGAAGCCCGTCGTTCCTTCGTGTCCGATCACATCGCCTTTGGATACGTTTTGACCGACTGAAACAGTTGCTTGCGACATGTGCGCATACAATGTCGCCATTCCTTTGCCGTGACTGATAATTACTACCTTACCGTAGCCGCCATACCATCCTGTGTACAACACGCTTCCGTTATCAGCAGCGCGAATTGACGAGTGGTTTGGTCCAGCCAAATCGACTCCGGTGTGGAACTTTCTCACTCCAAAAATCGGGTGTCGGCGCCATCCGAACGGCGAAGTAACTTGGGCGTTGATTGGCATGGCCAATGTTCCGCTGCCTGTCGCCATATGCTTGTTTGATTTGCGATTCGATGATTCCATCTGTTGAATCACTGATTCCAGTCGATGGGATTCGCTGGCCAGCTGATGCTCTGCCTTTTCGTAAAATGCTCGTTGTGTCTTCAAGCGCTCTGCCACTTGTTGTTGCTCGATTTTTTCTTTTGCAAAGGCCATCGCCTTTTGAGCAAATGCTGAAACCAAATTGCCTAGCTTGTCGCGCTCTTCGCCGAGCTGACCTTTCTTATCAACCAGCTGAGCCGTTTTCGCGCGTAAGTCTTGCAGGAGACCGCGGTCCATTTCTGCAATTCTTTCTTGAAAATAGAAACGATCAAGCAGCGCTTGTAGAGAGTCGACGGTGATCAACTGCTCCAACAAGGAAATTCGATTTCCCTCAAAGATTTCTCGCAAACGCTCTGATGCACTCTCAGAGAGGATCTCTTC
Source organism: Candidatus Obscuribacterales bacterium (assembly GCA_038322035.1). GTDB lineage: Bacteria > Cyanobacteriota > Vampirovibrionia > Obscuribacterales > Obscuribacteraceae > PALSA-1081. Next base: position 23,839 of record JBBQFO010000008.1, on the reverse strand, counting down.
AGCCGAATGCGTCTTGGTGATTTTGATTTCCGTTTGTTTGATGTTTGACTCGGTCTTTTGCATGTTGTGTTCATGCACATGCAAAACCGTTGTGGTCTTATTCAATTTCGTTTGGATGTGACTGAGTTCCACTAAAGCGATTTGTTCTTGCTTACGCAGCTGTGCAGCATGGTTGTGCAGCTCCAGACGCTGCTTCTCAATCTGCTGCAATCTGGCGCGGGAATCGCGACTGACCACTGGGCTGTCGATCAGCGAGTTCGAATTCGCCGCCACCACTGGTGCTAGCAAATTAGATAGAGCTATTGCCGGCAATAAGACCCAGCCAGCGATACTTTGAAGATTTTGTCTGCGTTCCGGCATATGACGGATAAAACATGCTTGTCAGTAAGGAGTTGCGTTCAGAGTGTAGCATTGTCATAAGGTCGGCAACCCTAGTCTGAACAAGCCTTAAGACCAAGCGTCACATTGCATATCAGTAACAATTCCAATAATGCACCAGAATATATAGATTACTAAATCCCTATCATCAGCGGCACTCCGGGGCTGCCAAGGGATGCCAAATCAAAATTCACCATTAATGCGTTGATTTAGCCGCTCAAGTCAAAACGCTCTAGCTGTAGCCAAGTTATAATTCATCTTCATCAGAAGTTTCTCGGCATTCTGGTTCGCCTTTCAGAGGCGATTATTTATTGTTTTTAAGTTTTCCTAGGCTTTTGCAAGGAAGTGAGCATGTTGAAAGAAATCGTTCAGTACCCACTGTCAATTAAAGGCGTCACGAACGCTCCTATGGTCGAAGTAAAAAGCCCATATGACGGGCAGATCGTAGCCGCTGTGGGACAAGCAGATGAAAAGGCGATCCTGACAGCCATCGAAGTGGCGCAGGAAACTTTCAAGAAAGTAATGCAGAAAATGCCGGCGTTTCAACGCTCGGAGATTCTGGCAAAGACGTCTGCTTTGATTTTGCAGAACTTGGAAGAACTGGCGAAAATCATTGCCTTGGAAGGTGGAAAGCCGATCAAGGACGCTCGCATTGAAGTAGCGCGTGCGGCAAACACTTTCGCACTGGCAGCTAAAGAGGCCGTCAGACTGGATGGTGAGCAGCTGCCCATGGACCTGTCGCCGGGGAATGACGGACGTGTAGGCATGATTATTCGTGAGCCAATCGGAGTGGTGGCAGCTGTAACACCATTCAATTTCCCGCTCAATTTGGTGGCACACAAACTTGCGCCTGCTTTCGCTGCCGGTAATACAGTTGTTCTCAAGCCGTCTTCGGCAACACCAGTCGCCAGTTTCAGGCTCGCTGAACTTCTCAAAGAAGCCGGTTTGCCAGAGGGCGCGCTGCAAGTTGTGCCTTGTCGTGGTGCGAAGGGCATGACTTTGATCAAAGACCATCGCATTGCTCTGGTGAGCTTCACAGGCAGTCCTGAAGTGGGCTGGAACCTGCGCAAAGAAATTCATCCTGGCACTCGCATCTGCCTTGAACTAGGAGGAAATGCGGGGCTCGTAGTGCATCATGATGCCGACCTTGAATTGGCCGCTAAAGCCGCTTGCCGAGGAGGTTATGCTCACTCCGGCCAAACATGTATTTCAGTGCAACGGGTTTATGTTCAGTCGCAGGTTTATGACAAGTTCGTCAAGATTTTCACGGACATGGTCAATGAATTGAAGGTGGGAAACCCGCTTGAAGACAGCACTGATATGGGGCCGTTGATCGACAAAGAATCTTGCACGAAGACTCTCGAATGGATGAACAATGCCGTCAAAGATGGTGCCAAAGTTCTCACGGGCGGAAACAGCAGAGAGAACAACAACCTGGTTGATCCAATCGTTTTAGCAGACACTAAACCAGAAATGCTCGTAGTCTGCCAGGAAGTATTCGGACCGATTGTTTCGGTAATGAAATACGAAACCCTGGATGAGGCTGTTGAAGCTATGAACGATTCCCGTTTTGGCATCCAGGCTGGCGTATTCACTAAAGATCTCGAGGTCGCGTTCAAGCTGGCAAGACAAATCGATGTCGGTGGAGTAATCGTCAACGATGCGCCAACCTATAGAGCCGACCATATGCCCTATGGTGGACGCAAAGAATAGGGTATAGGATTGGAAGGAGTTCGTTTTGCGCTCCACGAAATGACCCAGCCAAAGTTCATTTGTTTGAACCTTCCAAAGCTGTCATTGAGGGTATATGTCCACCAGAAAGCAAACTGTTTGGCAGAGCATCAAAGACCTCGAAGGCGGTCTGATTGTCTCATGTCAGGCTAGCGCTGGTGAGCCGTTAGCGGCTCCCACACACATTCTTGCCCTGGCTCTCTCTGCCATTGCCGGCGGTGCCAAAGGCTTGCGACTGGAAGGTGTGGAAAACATTCAAACGGTAAAAAGATCTTCGCGACTACAGATCGGTGTTCCGATCTGTGGGTTGGTTAAATCCAGCAAGGTGGCGAGCGAAGACCGGCTGAAAACCCCTTACATAACAAACTGCTACGCCGATGCGATGGCGATAGCCAATGCTGGAGCCGATATCATCGCTCTCGACGCTACGGCCCGCCCGCGTCCTGACGGCTCGACCGCCGCTGAAACTATCGATAAGATCCATAAAGAGCTAGACAAGCCCGTCTGGGCCGATGTTGCCACATTCGCAGAAGGTATAGCGGCTCTGGAAGCAGGTGCCGACATCGTTTCAACGACTCTGTTCGGTTATACCGAAGACACGGTGATTCCGCGTGATCAGGGACCAGGATTCGATCTACTTAAGGAATTGGTTAACCATTCGTCGGTTCCAGTCATTCTTGAAGGGCGTGTTTGGCTTCCTGAAGAAGTTAAACAAGCTTTCGAGTTGGGCGCTTATGCAGTCGTCGTGGGCTCAGCGATAACGAGACCGCAGTTGATTACTGAGCGTTTTGTCAGATCGATACCTGCTCGCCGTCCAAAAAAATCCTCGGTAAGTTAGTCGCACTGGAAGCCCACAGCTATTGATGAATAATCCTTTCGTGCTGTGGTTGTTTCCTCCGTTGTTACTTTCGGTCTATTCGCTGTGGTCGCATGGTCACTCGAAGATGAGCTGGGCATGGTGCTTTTGGGTACAAGGCGTGATCATCATTATCACGTCGCTGCTGGGATTTGTAATTGCACCAGGTTGGCTCTGGGCAGTCCTTGCCTGGGGCGAGATATTTTTGTTTTGGGCGTATCCTCGGGTTCTGGTGGCGCGAATCGATTCATCTATTACCGTCCTCAACGCTGAAGCTGCATTGAACACTGCAAAACAGCTGAAGTGGTTCTATTGGGGGCAGCCGGCCAAGTTCTGGTGCGATATGGTGCGGGCAGTTGGTTGCTTCATAAAAGGCGATCAGAGCAGCGGTAACAGCATCCTGGATAACTGGAAAACAGTGGTGCCTAAACCGCTGAAGGATCAGATCGAATCATATCGACTGACTGGAAACGTCATCCTTTGGAATTGGCAATACATCGTCGACCAATATGAACTTCAGAAACAAGCTGGAGCAAAGATTTCCAGCGGTCTGCAGATCTCCGCCAGCCGAGCCTACGGAGAGCTGGGTGATATTGAATCGTCTGCAAAATGCTTGGAAGAATCGAAGTTGGAAGAATCTAGATCAAGTGTTCGAGGCGTTGCACTCTCATTGATGCCGTATTTCTGTTTGTCGGGCGACCGAAGGCGCGTTGATGAAATTATGACTTTGATTGCCACTGGCAATCAATCTCTTCCCGAATATGCCCGTCAATACTGGATGGGGCGGTGTTTGATCGCAAGCGGAGATCAGACTGAGGCTCGCGAAGTTCTTAAAAATGCAATTGAGTGCGCTAAATCAGAAGCAACAAATCTCTCTGCTTGGCAAAGCAGAATCAACAGCCAGGTCAAGGCAATTGACACATTCATTCCCACGCCTGAGCGATGGAAGCCACAGAATGAGCGGGTTTGGCGCATATTCCAGCGAATAAGTTTCATTCAAGACATCATCGCACCAAACAAACACTCCTATGTGGTGGCAGGTCTTTGCATCATTATTACGCTTGCGTATCTCGTCTCGGATTTTCACACTTATCTGCCTAGCGCCGAGAGTGAAAAACTCAGTTTGGACATTTTTCGTTTCGGTGTTCTCGACCCCAAATCGGTGTTATCCGGGCAATATTGGCGTCTACTGACATGTCTTTTTCTACACAAGAATCTGGCGCACTGTTTCGTAAACGTGTTGGGGCTTTATTGGTTCGGCCGAATCGCTCAAAACATTTTCGGTACGCCACGCTTTCTTGCGATTTACTTCATCAGCGGAATGTTGAGTGGAATCGCGCACACACTTTTTGCGCCCGATACGCTGGCAGTTGGCGCTTCAGGCGCAGTCATGGGTATTTTCGGCGCGGTAGCAGCAGGAATTTTCAGAATGAAAGGTTACCTACCAGACAAAGTTTGGCGAGTTGAACTTTATTGGCTCGCAGCTTTAGCGGTCGTCAGCATAATTTCGGATCAGATCATTCCTCAAGTCGCTGTCTTTGCCCACATGGGCGGTATGGTCGCAGGATTAGTATTTGGTCTGATTGTGCGCGTTCCAAAGCCCGCATATGCGCTCATAACTACGCCTGCTGACGAACCGTTGGGTGTGCAAGCAAAGTGAATGGTGCAGATATGTTACGGACCCGTGATGTCTAAGTTGAAACATCCAGAAACATTGGGCATCATCACTTATATAAATGTACAATCTCAAAGTCAGATTGTGAGCAGTTATGCACGATTGTCCAACATGTCAGGTGCCCTTGCACGGCCACGAGGAAGAATGTCCTTCGTGCGGCACCAAACAATACGTAAAACCTGAGTTTCGTCGATCCAATTTGCCGAAGCCGCCGGGTGTGAATCCGATGCCGTTTATTGTGGTGTTGGTCGGTTTGGTGATCGTCATATTCGTCTGCGCATCCAACAGTTGGATCGGACAAGTGTTCCACCGTGGACCAGTCGTAGAAGATCCAATGGATAAGATGACTTCTCTCGACGCTCGCAACGCCATCGAAAATGGCATCAATCAAGGATTGACTGCAGTCGGTGCAAAAGCAAAATTTGATTATAAGGCTGGCGGCGAGGCTGCCACGAAGGAAGTTCAGAAACCGGTCGAACTTACTGTGGACACCGAACTGAAAGATCCGAAGCAACACAAAGCCATCATTGATCCAATCAAAGGATTCATGGAGAAAGCTCAAGTAACAACCCTAACAATGAACGATTCCAAGTCGCACGCAACTTGGACGTACAATTTGGGTCCAGCCGATCCGTCAACTCAAGCAGCTCCAGCTCAATAGCAATGAATATTTGCTAGGCACCATACTTGGTGCCAGCTAGTTGCCCCCGCCATACTGTTTATCCAGCAGTGCGTTTCCACGAGCAATTCGTTCTTTATTCAAGTTGGGCACTTCCTGGTATAAGTTGTTGTAGAGATGGGCAACGTTTGCCACCATTCTGGCATAAAGCTTATCGCCTTCGGAGCCACCAATAGCATCGGCTTCCTTCTTGACGTAGTCAACCCACTCCCGACCTGTACCGAACCAGCGTGGTTGCAGGTAATAGACTTTGTGCAAGTAAGTCGGCACATAGTTTGGATAAAGCGAGTTTGATCGAGCTGTGATCGAATCATAAATTTGACGATCATTTTTGTTGCCTGCTCCAAGGACATTTATTTGTGCAACGGAAAACCAATCCGGGCTTGGTGTACCGAATGCTAACGCTTGCTGGAGTTGATCGGCAGATAGATACAAGCGCTCCCTGAAGAGCTTCCACTGCCAATCTTTGACCTGGTTTGCCCAGCCAGAACCACGAGCATTCCAGGCGTAATTTACGTAGAAATCAGCTAATACTATATGCGGTGTCGCTGATTCAGGTGTAGAGGCTGCCCATCCTTCTAGAAGAGCAAGACGTTCACTCCAAACCGATGCTTGCACGTCTCCAGGATCCGATAGTGCTTTGTAAAGATCGTCCATCAGTTCACTGCCGGTGCGATGTTGAACTCGTTCTATCTTCGCACGTTCGAATGTTTTATTTAACTCGTCCCACTTTTTCGCAGTCAACATTGCCAGAGCATTCTGTCCTACTCTCGGGTCACCGTAGCCGGTGGCAGGTTTAGTTAAAGGAGGTTTCGGCATTTGGGAAATCTGGGCAATCATGGATCGCATTTTCGCTCTCCAGAGCTCAGATTTCTCTTGAGACCTTTCTTTTGGCGGCATGAAGAATTCAATGCCGGCCGACTCGGGAAAGGAATATTTCAGAACGGTCCACGTCGCCCATGCAATCGGAACGATGAGAATTCCGACAAACATTGTAATCAGCGCAATTGCCATATACCGATTGCGTGTCTTTTTAACTGCAGCAGGCATAGACGGCTTCGGTTCTTTGCGAGACTTCAAATTCTTCACACGAATCAGTGCCGGCTCACGTCTACCGTCAGAACGGTTGGAGGGAGCCGCTTGATCGCCAGTCATTTCGTTTATTGTCGACTGCGAAGACCCCTGCGAAAGATTCTCCTGGTCCGTCTGGGAAGCAGTTAGAGAAGTCGTTTGGACACCCTCAGGGTCGTCACGAAGCCCGGGTCCGTTGACAACGAGTCTCTGCTCTAACTGAGCCTCTGCTAGTTTCTCATTGTCAACCATTACTTGGCCGATTTCTTAAGAATGTCGGCTATCGACAGTGGTACCATGGCTGGTGGCATATCCGTCTGCGGCAGACCAAGCGCTCGCGATCGTATGTTTGTGAGGAATCCCGTAGACCATGCGGGAAGTTCGATTGGGGTGCCGACATAGTTTGTGTGCACTTGCCAAGCTACTTTGCGCGCGTTGATCAATCTGGAAACAAGCAGTTCGCTCAATTCATTGTTGATCTGAGTTTCATGCCATGTGCTAGTGTTGACTCTTCCGGCTTTCGCTTCCTCCGCGTAGTATTCGACACTCTTCGGAAGTGGGCTGAGCATGCGCCTTGTCATCGAGTCATGATCACCCAATCGCTCCAATAGATTCAAAGTAGCACCAGGTTGATTCAATTTCTGTAACTCGGCATCAATGCGAATTTGCGCACCTATTGGATTGCCACCAGATTTCGGCGTGCTGCCGAAAAGCTTTTGCAAAAATCCTAATCGATAGTCGTGATGAACAAATTCATGGTAGGTTGTTTCGGCTGTTTCGGGCGAGAGTCCAGATCTCAAAATCCGGTCGTTGACACTGAGGACGCGACCGTCGCTCCTGTATGTACCGTCTGCTGGGTCGGCGCCATTCACCTTGACTGAGCCAAGTTGTGGCAATCCAGCTTCGTCTGCAAGCGCATTCATCGTTTTGTTCATCGCTGGTTCAATGTTCGTTTCTGCTACATGCGACTGAACCAAATTCGTGTATGTTTTTTCGGCTGCGCTAATTTCGGCGATCATCGGACCAAGAGCGGGGTGTGACTGTTGCAATTCGCTGTTCGTGACTATTTTTGCGGTCTGCATTTCATTAAGTGCTGGATCAGCCTCTACGTACTTCTGGAATTTTTCGGACGCTTTTGACCATTCCGAATACGCCTGATTTCTTGCCTCAACACGTGCTGGTGCGGAGTATTCTCTAAATTCAGGAATGTCTAGACGACTTATAAAAGCGTCGATGTTCGCGTCACTAGAAAGCTGTGTTTTTGAGGCGATTTTGCGAATCTCAGCCAAGATTTGCGGTCGCTGTTCAACGGGCCAATCGTTCAACCCCAGATGAGGACGGTCAAGCGTTGGTTGCTTGATGATCTCTGCTTTGTAAGCTTCGTAGTTTGGCGGGCGCAAATTTGGTCTATTCTCTGCCAACCAGGTCAACATCGGCGAGCGCATTGGTGATGAGTCGCTGATGTTGTTGCGGATGTAGTCTTCGGTTGTGGGTGCGTTCTTTCTACCGATTTCGTTGTCTGCTTTGGTGAAATTGACATTGGCTCGATTGAGAGTTGCGTCAACAGCGCCGAAAACAGCTCCAAAAGCGGAGAATTGCTTGGTGCGATTCAATAAAGTATCGAAGTCTGGTGCGGCCTTGCCTTGCCCCAGAGCCTCAAGTTCTGCGTTGGTTACTCCGCCGACGGCGCCTGAAAACGCATGCATCGAGATGCTCTCGGCTAATCCACGGCGCCCGACTCGCCTCACCATGTCGCCGTCCGCGAGAAGCTTAGACGTGCCGCCCATGGCTGCGAACGTGCCCGCAGAGATTGCCGCGTTTCGCGTTTTGGCCCAGAGGAAGTTCTTTTCGTTCGGGTCGACGGGGTGCAAGATGTCGACTGCTGTGCCAGCTGCAACGGTTTCCCAGAGTCTGGTTGGGGCACTTGCATTGACCATACCCATGCCACTCAAGCCTGAGCGTAGACCCTTTTGGGCTAGGAAGAATTGGCCGACTGTGGCCACTGTGTCGCCGGCAAAAGTCCAGTTGTTGTTCTCTTTTGGAGCAGAGATGAGCTCAATGGGATGCAGATTTTGGCTGGTGGCTTTGCCAAAAATCTGAGTGACGCCGTCAATGGGCGTCTGGATGAAGGTATGCGCTGCTGCCTGTACGAAATCGGCGGGTCCGTCGAAGATTCCGCGCTCCTGGGGTGTGTTTGTTGGTTTGTCGGAGGGAGGCATGAGAATCTTGTTGTGCTGGTAGGAGCAGTCTAGGTTTGGGCGCCACGGTTGTCAGTAGTAGAATTCCAATCCCCTGGTGCCAAGGTCTCTCATACCCAGGCTGCATAGGTTTCATACCAGGCGTCCGGATTGCCACACATCGAATCGGGCTCTAACGGGGCTGTGACAATTCTCTAATGGCGAAATCGTCTGCATACTCTTGTAGTTTCTGCTCGATTAAGTCCTTGCGCCCTTCGTGGTGAAGACGTTTACTAACAATCTCAGCTAATTCTGTTTTGGTGTGCAGCAGTATATCTTCGGTCAAACATGCCACCAGAAATGATCCATAGTGGCTTGGGTGGTGCTGGTCTACATCGTAAATTGCAATTGAAGGGTCATTCTTGGTCACCTCCAAGAACAGCTCACCAGCCGGAATGACAATAGCGTCAAGGTCTCTGGCGATGTCCCTATATGCTTTACTGATCGGCAACTGATCTTGCGGTCTATTCAGATCGCACCACGTCATCAAGAGAGCTGTCTTACCATGGAATTTCTGAATGCGTTGATCAAACCATCGGCAACTGGATGCCATCGTTTTTAGCGTTTGTGGATGGAGCGCCATTTCGCTTTGATCTTGCAGCACCACAACATTCCACTTGTCGCTGTTCATCAGGGTTTCCGTGGCGTTTTTGTCGTTGGCGTGTTGCGCCAATTGCAGACCTGGACCGGCTTGAGAGTAGACCCTAATATCTCTATTCGGATGCCGCTCTTTCGCTAACTTCGAAAACACAAGAGGCATGTTGCCGTAGTATGTGAAGCTATTGCCAATGAACAAAATGCTCTGCTGTGGATGCGGGGGATCTGAACATTTCTCCAGATGATTTTCAAATGCGCAACTAGTTAAACCAAAAAATGATAATAATGTGGACCAAAACATTACAAGCACCTGCTTCCAATGGAGTTTCAACCCAAAAGAAGCTTGAAAGCTAGTGCATACATCTCTGTTCAACAAGTTGACTAAAGCCGATTAAATTGATTAGTTAAATGCCGACTGCAAAGCTACAGTCGGCACTTAATTTATCAGAATTGAGACGAATTAGTTCATCGATTTGATTTCAAATAAATTCGATGCACTTTTAAACTCAGACGGTTAGTCAACGCGAAGGCCAATCCTAGCTTTGCGTGAATTTGTATCGGCTACGTCATGTGCCATCAATGACTGCACGTCTGCGAACTTTCTTTCAATTTCGCGAATTGTCGACCTGCGATAAGACAAGTCTCCTTTGCGCTTGCCCACTAGGTTTGCGACGTATCCAAGTTTCTCATGCAGAACTTTTGCTTGATTGTTAGTCAGTCTTCCACCCGCATATTCGTCAGTGATTTTCTGATCGAGTTGGGCGCGACGGAAAGCGTAGTCATCGTTGAAGTAGACCATCTGACCGCTGACCAGCAAGAATCTTTGTGGCAGAACCGAAGGGAAACTGGTGAAGGCGATCAATCTGCCTGACGCGTCTGTCGTTGCTAATACTCTGCCAGTATTTTGTTCGATGATGTAATTTCCTGAAGGAACGCTCATCCCGACTGAGTATGGTCCTAAGAGCACACCTGTGGATGGATTGACGATGTTATACGTGATACCGCCGGGTAGCACTACTCCTGGTGCCGCTGAACTCTCAATTGTCGTAGTCGTGGTGGTTGTCTCGCTTACTTGTGCTCTGACCGTCGATGCGCAAATGGTTAACGAAGCAGCAACCAAAACTGGTGCTAAAAATTTCATCTAAATCTCCTTTTCCTCTTCCGCCACTTGGCGCTCGTCGATAGCGACGCAAGGTCAGCAATTTGGTTCCTGTTGCTGAGCTAGAAGTGCGGGTGCAGCGGGACTCATGGCAGTATTAGCAGCGAAGCGCCCCAACTTGTGCGCTGCCTCAGTGACGCAGAGGATTCTGGGCCGAGACCGCAATTGGCTCAGATGAGTTGGCTGAAATTAAGTGGTGAACCAGCGATGACCGTTCTCCGATATGGAAGGCGTTGACGCGGTCCTCTACTAACTTGTCGGCCATCATGACTCGCTCATGTTGTCTGATGTGTTCACCCCAAGATTCGATCATGAACGTCTCGAAATACCTTTCGGGTCGCGCCAGATCGAAGAACAAATGCCACTGGTAGGCGCCGTCCCGTCTGCGCACCTTGCCTAATACGTTGGCGGCTTCGGTGAACTCTTTTGCTTTAGCAGGATCGATTATGTATTCGACGGTGACGAGCACAGGTCCATTGTCCGGATTTGGTTCATAAACGATATTTGGATCTTTCCAGTGCGAAGACATTGACGTGTCATAGCCTTCTACCATGCTCAACTTGAACTTCATGGCGAGGAGCAGGTTCGCACACATGCAAACAGCCGAGATGATCAAGGCGAGCGGAAGTCCACCATCAAACGAGGCGATTTGCCCCCAGAGCAAACTGCCGATAGCTACGCTTCCTTGAAAAACCAGGATGTAGACAGACATGGCGCGGGCTCGCACCCAAGACGGGATAGCCAGTTGAGCGGCTGCGTTCATGCTTGAGTTAACAATAATCCATGCCAGCCCCGCATCTAACATGGCAACTGATGCCACTGTAAAGTGTCTGGATAGTCCCAGGATTACTAGCGAAATCGCGAATAAGAAGTTGCCGATCGAATTCAAATGATCGAGCGAAAGCTTGCGTCGAAGAATTGGTAGAACGAAAGCTCCAATAATGCAGCCGACTCCAAAAATACTGAGAAGTAATCCATAACCGATCGAATCTAACTTGATCTGTTCGCGCCCGATCAAAGGCAAAAGCGCCCACATGGCTGCAGATGTCGCTGCAAAGACTGCACTTCGAGTCATCACCGAGACAAGAGTTGGGGAGTGCCGAACGTATCTGACTCCGGCGCGCATGGCACCAAAGATCCTTTCACCTTGATCGTTGGGTTTGTGATTCCATTGTGAAACAACATAGATCACCGCTAAAAATGAGATCGCATTGAGAAGAAAAACAGCAGCTGGTCCCGCTGCGGCAACGATCAATCCTCCGAGCGCAGAACCGACTCCGCGTGACACGTTATAACTGAGACCGCCAAGTGCAATCGCTGGTTCAAGTTTGTCTCTTGGCACCAGCTCTGGTGTCGATGCATTCCACGCCGGTGAGGTGATGGCGTTTCCGATTCCCAGCATGAACGTGAACGTCAGCAACCACCACGGTCCAACGATATTAAAGAAAGTGAGACAGGCAAGCGCGAATGCCGCGATCAGCATCCAGGCTTGACCGAAAATCAGCAACTTCCGCCGATCAACAAGATCGGCCAGAGCACCGGCAGGCAAAGAGAGCATGAAGAAGGGCAAATATGTCGCCGTCTGCATCAGTGCCACCATGACCGGCGATATCGTCAGTGATGTCATCAACCACGCGGCACCGACATCCTGCATAAACGTGCCGATGTTGGAAAACGTTGCTGCCAGCCACAACGCGCGGAAAGTAGGCACCGAAAGAGGGGACCACATAGACTGAGGAGTACGATCGATCGCATCACTCATTGCCTGATCTAGTCTCCTCTGCTGATGGTCACGAAAACTTAGCAGTTAGGGGGACGAAATTACTTTTTCTTGCCGCCAAAAACTGTTTTGAAGAACTTGGCGATCGGATCATAGAACTCGTCTACGACTCTTTCTTTCAGAGGAATAATGGCATTATCCGTGATATGGATCGATTCTGGGCAAACTTCAGTGCAGCATTTTGTGATGTTGCAAAGCCCGATGCCGCCTTCTTCCTTGAGGAATTTCGTGCGGTCTAATGTGTCCAGCGGATGCATCTCCAATCCGGCGCTTCTGACCATGAAACGCGGTCCCAGGAAGTCTTTGCGGTCGTGGTCACGGATAACGTGGCAGACGTCCTGACAAAGGAAACACTCGATGCACTTACGAAACTCTTGAACGCGATCGATGTCTTCCTGGTAAAAAGTCCAATCTGCGTCTTCAGCAGGTGTGAAAGCAGGAATTTTTTCGTTGGCCCGGTAGTTCCAGGAAACGTCTGATACCAGGTCTTTTATGTGAGGGAAAGACTTGATCGGTTGCACAGTAATTTCTTCGCCGTCAGCAAATTTGTCCATTCGAGACTTGCACATCAAACTTGGACGTCCATTTACTTCGGCACTGCATGAGCCGCATTTAGCAGCTTTGCAGTTCCAGCGCACGGCCAGGTCAGGTGCGTACATCGCCTGAATATAGTGAATTGCGTCAAGCACAACCATGCCTTCTTCAATTGGAACTTTGTAGGTTATGTATTCACCGCCGTCTTTCTCACCGCGAAATACTTTCAGAAGTGCTTCACGCATTTACAGGCTCCTTTTTCTTAAATAGGCTTTTCAAATCATCAGGCATTTCTGGCTTGGGCGTGAGCTCAAGCTTCATCCTGTCGCCATCTCTGGAGATGGCTGAATTGACATGACCCCAATTTTCTTCATCGATATCTTCATAGTCCAATCGACTGTGTGCGCCACGACTTTCCTTCCGGGATAGTGCGCTTCGAGCGATCGCTTCTGAGCTGATAATCATGTTTTTTAAATCGCGACAAAGATGCCAACCGGGATTGAAGGCTCGTTTGCCTTTGATTCCGACTTCTTTCACTTGCGCTTTCAGTTCTTCTAGCTTTGCGATTCCCACTTCGAGGTCTTTCTCTTCGCGGTAAATTCCGACGTGAGTACTCATAATCTGATTGAGCGACTTGGCAATGTCGTAAGGATTTAGGCCATTCGGGCGACTGAACGGTGCTTCCATTTCATCCAATGCCGCTTTCACCGAATCGTCATGTACAGTTGGTTTGCCTTCCATCTTCTTCGCATAATCAGCGGCTCCTGCGCCCGCGCGTTTACCGAAAACGATCAAGTCTGATAGTGAATTTCCACCCAATCTGTTGGCACCGTGCATGCCACCACTGCATTCGCCAGCGGCGAATAATCCTGGAACGCGAGTTGCGGCAGTTTCTGCGTCGACTCTTACGCCGCCCATGATGTAATGCATTGTCGGTCCGACTTCCATAGGTCCGGCTGTGATATCGACGTCAGCCAAATCCTTGAATTGGTGATACATTGACGGCAATTTTTTCTTGACACGTTCTGGATCTTGATAGCTAATGTCCAAATAAACACCACCGTGCGGAGAACCACGACCGTGTTTGACTTCCTGATAGATTGCCCGAGCGACGTTATCTCGTGTTGATAGTTCTGGTGGTCTGCGAGCTTCGGTTTGAGTACCAGCAAGAGCCGCATCAACCCAAGTTTTTGCCTCTTCGTCAGTAGCTGCGAAACCATCTTTAGTTGATTCTGGCAAGTATTTGTACATGAAGCGTTCGCCGTCTTTATTGCGCAAGATGCCGCCTTCACCACGTACACCTTCTGTCACGAGAATGCCTCGTACACCAGGCGGCCAGACCATCCCCGTTGGATGAAATTGAACGAATTCCATGTCGATCAGATCAGCACCGGCATCATAAGCAAGCGCGTGTCCGTCGCCTGTGTATTCCCACGAATTTGATGTGACTGTAAATGATTTACCGACACCTCCGGTTGCTAACACGATGGACTTCGCTTTAAAAAGAACGAAGCGACCATCTTCGCGATAGTATCCAAACGCGCCTGCTATTTTGTCGCCATCTTTCAAAAGACGGCTGACGCAGCATTCCATATAGACTTTGATGCCCTGGTGAACGCCGCGATCTTGCAAAGTGCGGATCATCTCCAGACCAGTTCTATCTCCGACGTGACAAAGGCGTTTATATGTGTGTCCGCCGAAGGCGCGCTGTAGAATTTTTCCATTCTTTGTTCTGTCAAAAACTGCGCCCCAGCGCTCCAACTCTCTCACCCGCTCGGGTGCTTCTTCTGCGTGCAACTGAGCCATGCGCCAGTTGTTGAGCATTTTGCCGCCTTTCATCGTGTCTTGAAAGTGCGTTTCCCAGCCGTCTTTTGGGTCGACGTTCGCTAGTGCTGCAGCGACTCCGCCTTCCGCCATAACCGTGTGAGCTTTGCCCAACAGCGATTTGCAGACCAAGCCAACTGAAACTCCCATCCCAGATGCTTCGATTGCAGCTCTTAGCCCCGCTCCACCAGCGCCGATGACGAGAACGTCATGCTCATGAATTTCGTAGTCAGCCATTCTAGAAGAACCTCATTTCAGTAACGTAGCCCAGCGAGTAAGAGCGGATGAGCAGGTCAGTCAGTCCGACTGAGAATAGGCTCAACCATGCCCATAGCATGTGGTGCTCGTTTAATTTGGTCACTAAGTGCCAGATCTTGAATTGTTGTTTTGTAGACTCGCATTTCGAGAAGCAGTCCAGACGACCGCCGACTAGATGTCGACAGGCGTGGCAGCCACCGGAATATCCCGATAACAAAACAACGTTGAGTAGCATGAATAAATTGATTCCACTGACTACAAAGCCGGTCGGCTGGAAGAAGGCAAGGTACACGTCATACCAGAGGAAAATCAGAACGACACTAGCTAAATAGAAGAAGTATCGATGAGCATTTTGGAAAACAAACGGAAACTTAGTTTCGCCAGTGTAGTTGTGTCCGCCCATGTGCCCGATCGAGCAGCCTGGTGGATCCCAGAAATAGGCGCGATAGTAGGCTTTGCGGTAGTAGTAGCAAGTCGCTCTGAAACCAGCGGGAATCCATAAAATCAAAATGGCTGGCGAAAATTTCCACCAATCGAAGGCAAATTTTGGCGAATAGAAAGGAGACAAATACGAACCGACTTCGTAGTGCCCATTCTCGAACACACGATACGTCGCGTATACGATGAATAGGGTGAAACCAAGTGCGACAAGCGCCGGTTCAAGCCACCAGTTATCTTTTCGCGTTGTTAAGCCAGTATGTGCTTTCTGAGCACCGCCAGCGGCAACGCTTGGAGTCTCGGTCTTAGTAGAGTCTGTCATTACTTATGAACCCTTGGTATTAGGACAACAACCTTAGAGTTGTGTGGCGTCCCAAAAATTCTTGTCGCAACGAGCAATCGATAACTTGCAGTGTTGTGAAAGTGACCAAGGGACTCCACTTTCGGGCATAGAAAATTATAACAACTCTAGACCGTGGTTTATAAGCAAATTCTGGCTTCTTATCGGGCGCTTAACTAACGCGAGAGGGAGGAGAATTGTTCGCTCATTGAATGAGAGTTCTTCGCTAACCCTCTCGATCAGTCGTGTACAGCAAAAAACCCAAAAAATTTTTTCACGCCCGCGGTTGTAAGTAGGTGAAGAACCGCACGTGGTGGCAGATTAGAAATCAACAATCTCTTCAAAAATTCAGAAGTCAAGACGAGGAACAGGGAAGAACCTCAGACGTCAACTTACTCAGAAGGAATTTGAAGCGAGCTTGTTTCAAAAAAGAATCAAAAAACTTCTTGAAAACCCTCCTCCTAAAGATCGACCTCCAATCAGTAGAAGAACTCAGTGTTGGCATCGACGACACAGCAACAAAACAGACGGAGACAATCTCAAAATGAAACGCCAAACAGCGACAAAGGTAGCCAAACCGAAGGTGAGCTTGGACATGTCAGTGATCCAGCGCCTTGATGAATCTTTGCCTTTGCAGACTGACGAATGGAATCGCGCTGAACAATTGCTTATGCAATTGACCGAATTTGCTCCAAACAGCCTGGTTATGGAAGTCGTAAACGCAATCGCCATCTACGCCGACGATCAGGCGCGCCGTGGCTACATTCTTGGGCAAGAAGACCTTGTAAAAGAAATGAAGCAGCGCGTCGCTTAAAGCTGAATCGCCACTGGCAAAATGACCAGTGTCATAGCTGCCCAATGGCTTCCTGTAGAATTAACGCGATTTTGCCCGACTCTGGAACAGTCCTCCAAAATCAACGCTAATGTTTAGCGCTCTACGTCCGAACTTTAGACGACATGTCTTAAGTTGGGGGGTCGGGCGTTAAACTATATGGATGACACGCCAGGCAGACAAACCCGACTCCGCCATTTCTGTTTCGATTCGCCCAGCAGAAGCGCAGGACATCCCTGTCATTCGAGAGATTTACAACTACTTCGTTACCCGCTCGACAGCGACTTTTGCGGATCAGGAAGAAACGCTTGATCAACGAAAAGCCTGGTTCGACAATCATGTTTCTAACAATTTGCCCGTACTGGTCGCTCAGTCAGACGGAAGAGTGATTGGTTGGGCCAGCTTGTCGTTCTACCATCAACGAAGTGCGTATCGCCAAAGTGTTGAACTGTCTTTTTATATTGATCACGAATATCTGTCTCGTGGAATTGGCAAACAACTGACTGAACGACTGATTCACTCTGCGCGTGAGAACGGCTACCACTGTATTCTTTCGCTTGTGTGCAGTGAAAATGACGCTAGCATCGCGCTACTGAATAAATTTGGTTTTGAAACTGTCGGCGACTTAAAAGAAGTGGGCAGAAAATTCGAACGTTGGTTGAATGTGACGATCCTTCAGAAGATGCTCTAGTTCAGAGGAAACGGAATAGAAGCTTTGTTTGGTACAGCACTAATGACATTATTTGGCGGCGCAGCACTATATACGGTGCTATCACCTCGCTTTAACTATCGTTTGTATCGCTGGTTGATATTTCATCCATATCCGTATGAGCCCGGTGCGGATTTACCACCGCGTATCGAAAACGCTGAGGCTGACGAGGTCTACATTCCTCTTCGGTCAGGGAAAAAGCTCCACTGCTGGTACTACAGGGTGGCAAATGCCACCAAGTTGATTCTTTTCAGTCATGGCAATGCGGGCAATTTAAGTTCACGAAACTCGATCCTCAACCTGCTCACAAAGACCGGAGCGTCTGTCTTTATCTATGACTACGAAGGTTTTGGAAAAAGCGAAGGATTGCCGACTATTGATGGCATTTGTGAAAATGGATTGACTGTCTACGATTACTTGGTAGATCAACTCTGTATCAAACCGGAAAATTTAATCGTCTATGGTGAGTCTCTGGGCACAGGAGTAGCGATGTATTTGGCCGACGAAAAACCAGTCGGCGCCGTTATTTTGCAGTCTGGGTTTTCATCACTTCGAACAATCGCTCAGGAATCGTATCCGACTCTCAGAGCCTATCCTTCATTTCTATTTCCTACTCAGCAACTCGATACATTGACGCTGGCAAAGAAACCCCATCCGCCACTGTTGATAGTTCACGGTGTGTTAGATCGAGTCGTTCCTTATTCGCATGCTGAAAGGATATACAAGGAAGCCACTGAGCCAAAACAGTTGCTGACCTTGCCAGATTCAGGACATACTGATATTTGCACTACCGCACCAAACGAATTTTTAGAGACAGTAAACGACTTTTTGAAGCGAGCATAGATGAATCAATTACCATCTTGGGATATTGGCGGCGCTAACTCTTACAAACGTTCCGTTACCGCAGCTTCACCCGCCCGCTGGTATCTTCCCTTGATCCCTCACGGATCTTAAGCCTGTTTTCCTCTATCAGTTCAACCCCTATGCTAGTAGAGATTTTTTCAGCCCACAAACGAGATTCCTTGATAGATCTTGTTCGATCAAATTCAAAAAAAGCACCCGAGGTTAAGATAAGTCCAAATGGATAGATTCTGCCCGAAGATCCTGCCCGACTTCTCTCCAATTCGATTCTCAAAGACACTGATGTAATGGTCGCTAAATCAAAGGTTTCATTAGCATCTTCATTGAGAGGGAATTCAAATCGGATATGTCGGTTTGTTTTGTCGACGATGTACCGCCTTGGAAATTGGCAAGATAACCCACTCGCGAATGATATTGCGGCCCAGAGGAAAGCGAGCGAATAGTCACGCAACCACAAGCTTAGCCCGAACAATGTCAAAAACAATATACTCGAAAACAACAAGCACTTAAATTCACTCACTGTTCCCCGAGTGATCACCAGCTCCTTTGAGTCGTCTTTTTGTACAACAATGCGCATATTCTTCCTTCTTTCGTATCGACTAAATCAGGACACTGCGATGCGGTTGAAATTATTCGCTATGTCCGGATTCTAGCCTTCGCGATTTTTCTTGATCAGGTTCAAGGCGGAACCGCATTTGAACCACTCGATTTGCTCGTTGGTCATGGTGTGTTTTACATGCGTTGTCACTTTGGTGCCATCGCTGTGCAGAATTACCATCTCAACTGGCTGCTCTGGTTTCAAGTCATTCAAGCCGGTGAAACTGATTTTGTCGTCTTCTTGAATCATGTTGTAGTCTTCCGGCTTTTCAAATGTGAAAGCTAGAATCCCCTGCTTCTTCAAGTTGGTTTCGTGAATTCTCGCGAAGCTGCGCACGACGACGACTTTACAGCCAAGGAATCTCGGCGACATAGCTGCGTGTTCTCGACTCGACCCTTCACCATAATTTTGATCGCCGATCACAATCCAACCAGTCTTATGCGCTTTGTAATCACGCGCAACTGCAGGATAGGACTTGGTTTCGCCATCGAACAGATCTTTGCCTGTACCGGGCTCCTTGGTGAATGAATTGATTGCACCGATGAACATATTGTCGCTGATCTTATCTAGATGACCGCGATAGCGCAGCCATGGACCAGCTGGTGAGATGTGGTCGGTTGTGCATTTTCCATCGGCTTTGAGCAACACCGGCAGTTCGATGTAATCCTTGCCGTCCCATGGAGCGAATGGCTCGAGCAACTGGAGGCGCTCGCTATCAGGTGAGACAGCTACGGCTACTTGGTCGCCATCGTCGGCGGGAGGGAGATAACCGGAGTCAGCAGAGATAAAGCCCTTAGCAGGCAGTTCAGGAGCCTCTGGTGGCGTCAATTGAAACTTGGTGCCATCGGATGCAGTCAACGAATCCTTCATTGGATTGAATGACAGCGTACCTGCCAACGCAAATGCCGTAACTATTTCTGGGCTGCCGATAAATGCCAGTGTTTCTGGATTGCCGTCGTTTCGTTTCTGGAAATTGCGATTGAACGAAGTGATGATCGAATTGGCCGCACCACTTGGGTTGTCATCCCGTTTCCATTGTCCAATGCAAGGCCCGCATGCATTGGCGAGAACCGTGCCACCGATGTTCTCCAGCTTTTCCAACTGCCCATCGCGTCCGATGGTTTTGTGAATCTGCTCAGAACCTGGTGTGATCAAAAAGCCAATGTTAGCTTTGACACCGTGATCAGAGGCTTGTTTAGCAATGTGTGCGGCTCGACTCATATCTTCATAGCTAGAGTTTGTGCAACTACCGATTAAGGCGTAAGAGAGAGCTTCAGGATAACCTTTCTCTTTCGCTTCCTTCGCCAACTCTGAAACGGGTCTGGCCAAATCAGGTGTGTGCGGTCCGACAACGTAAGGCTCGAGAGTATCCAAATCGATCTCTACGATCTGATCGTAGTAGGCGGTTGGATCTTTTTCGACTTCCGGATCAGCAACTAAATATTCTTTGTATTGATCGGCGAGTTTCGCAATTTCCTCACGTCCAGTGGCTCTTAGATACTTAGCCATGCGTTCATCGTACGGGAATACAGATGTCGTTGCTCCAAGTTCAGCGCCCATATTAGTGATAGTGCCTTTTCCTGTACAACTGATCGATGAGGTCCCAGAGCCGAAGTACTCGACGATTGCTCCAGTTCCACCAGCGACTGTCAAAACTCCAGCTAGCTTCAAGATCACGTCTTTTGGTGATGTCCAGCCGTTCAACTTGCCTGTCAGGCGAACGCCAATAAGCTTTGGCCAACGGACTCCCCAGGGCTCTCCAGCCATGACATCGACAGCGTCAGCTCCACCGACACCGATGGCGAGCATGCCCAGACCACCGGCATTTGGAGTGTGCGAGTCTGTACCGATCATCATTGTGCCTGGGCAAGCGTAGTTCTCAAGCACAACCTGGTGAATAATCCCAGCGCCTGGTTTCCAGAAACCAATTCCGTGTTTCTGACTTGCGGTTCTCAAAAACTCATAGACTTCTTTGTTATCGTCCAGGGCGCGAGCCATGTCTTGATCGGCTCCAACGCGGGCTTGAATCAAGTGATCGCAGTGCACTGTCGAAGGCACTGCAACTTTTTTCAGTTTCGCTTGCATGAACTGTAGTAGCGCCATCTGAGCTGTCGCGTCTTGCATTGCTACTCGGTCAGGGCGGAGAAAAGCGTAGCTATCGCCGCGAACTGGCGTCTCAACACCTTCCGGCCAATGATCCAGGTGGGCAGTCAGAATCTTTTCTGTAAGAGTCAACGGGCGCTTGTAGCGAAGCCGCGCTGCTTTGATTTTTTCCGGAAAAGTCTGATATAGCTTTTTGACATCATTAACATCGAGAAGGGTCATCGTAAGCCTCTTTTACACAGGTCGCACAAAGATTAGGCTGTCAACATAGTGGCGAAAGTGCCACCAGTTAGCCTTTACCGACAATACTAATTTTACTCTCTTTGAAAAGAAGTTTTCTAAATTCGACCAATTCTCTTCAAAAAGATTTGATTGCGGGCGCTACTGCTTCACACACACTCTTTATTTCGGGCTGTTGAGAGCCGGCAATGGTTTTTTCAAGAGCGGCAGAAGCAGATCTTTTGCTTTCTCATATTGGGCTTGAGCAACGTCGGCCTTGTAGTCTGGATTCGGTATCAAGACGTCAGGCTCTACCCCGATCCCCTCCAGCCGGACGCCGCCAATTTCGCAATCGGTGACGGCGAGATACAGGGCACACCGATCATCGATCGGAAACAGTCTCCCTCCAAGCACGTAACCGGCGGTGCGATCGCCAACCAACTGGGCTCTGCCGCTGTTTTTGAGACTGTATGCAAGCAATTCTTTGCCGCTTCTAGAGCCTCCATTGATCAACGCAATAACTGGTTTGTTGTAGTAGTCTTTTGCGCCGTTCTTTTGCCCACCCCTGTCCTGCATAGTAAAAAACGGATAACCAACGGGATTGCGATAGAAGTAATCCAAATCAGTCAGCGAGTTGCCACCATATCCGTCCCGCATATCAAGAATGAGACCGTCTGTTTCAGCCAGTTTCGACCCAAGCAAGTCTTCAAACGCATCGCGTGGTTCTTGCCCGCCGGCCCAAAGATGTACATATCCGATTTTGCCCTCGGGCGCAGCAATGATTCGCGCGCTCTTGGTAGTGCCTTCAACATAAGCCAGGAAGGGATCTTTGAAGACCGGTGCAATCGTCAGATTTACACCTTTGCCATCACGTTCGACGACGACTGGAATTTTTTTACCAGCGGTTTTGAAAAAATTCGCCTGTCCGACAAATGGCTCGCCACTGACGGTGACAATTTTGTCGCCTACAAGGAACTTGGATAGCTCTCCAGGACTGCCGTCAATGATGTATCTGACTTGATTGAATGGTAAGCCATTGCCACCATATATAACACCAGTGAAATCCATCTTCGTCTTTGCTTTGGGGTTGAATCTGGAAAACAGAGCGTTAAGGAAGTAGTAGGTTTCATCGTTGGTGGTGACAAACTGACAATGACTCAAGTGTAATTTTTTTATTGCCGCATTTATCGAGGTGTCGAGATCCATGATCGTTTTGCTTTCATTGATCTTCTTGCTAAATTCCGCTTTCGCTTTCACCCACTCATTTTTAGCGATGTCTGCACTGTACAAATTTTTGGAAATCAACTGATCTACTTTTGACAGGGTTTTTTGGCAGTAATCCGCAGTTACACGCAAATCGAAAGGTGACTGCGCGCTTTCCGCCGACTCTGTTTTGGCAGCAGCATCGAGGATCGGGGTCTTCGAAGCTTCTTCGGCAAATACACCAGTGACTGTATTCGACACGCCGAACAAGATCGAAGCAAATAGTGGAACTAGAAATTTTCTTCTCAACATCCGCGCGACAAATATTTGCCGTAAGAGAAACAACACATACTATACTACTGGTTTTGCGCTCTTTGCGCTCGCTGCCAAGCGTTGAAGGTAATCGATTGAAACCCGGCATATTCATTCCGACTCTGTATCTGGCATCAGGATTGCCCTACACGATAGTCAATATGATGTCAGTCGTATTCTTTAAGAATATGCATGCCGACAACGAATTCATCGCCCAGTTCACCAGCTTGCTGCAAATTCCCTGGGTGATCAAACTATTCTGGGCACCAACGGTAGACCTGTACGGAACGCGCAGGCAGTGGATTGTGGTATCGCAAATAGTGCTCGGCAGTTTGGCCATTGCGCTTGCAGGCGTCGTTGAAATTCCAGATCCTGTCAGAATCTCAGTCGGAGTGCTGGTTTTGATGGCGATTGCATCTGCGACTCAAGACATATCCATCGATGGCTATTATATGGATGTGCTCGACAGTTCACAGCAGTCGTTTTACGTTGGTGTTCGCAACACCGCGTACAAAATGGCAGTGCTGCTGGGCTCGGGTGGATTGGTTTTTATGGCAGGCAAGTTAGCAGAGAGTGGCTGGGGTATTGTAAATGGTTGGGCAGCAGCCTTTTCGATATGCGCAGCAATCCTTCTTAGTCTTTCGCTCTTTCACAATATTGTCTTGCCTCGACCCGAACAGGTCAAACGCGCCACCCTCACTTTTTCTGAATTTCTGACAGTCTTCCGTACATTCTTCGCGCAACCGTCGATTGTGCCAACAGTCCTTTATATCCTGACATTCAGACTTGGCGACGCATTGATGTTGAAGATGGCTCAACCATTTCTTCTCGACCCGGTCGAAAAGGGTGGGCTGGGAATTTCCACCGCAGATCTTGGTTTGATCTATGGAACCGTCGGTACGGTTGCCTTATTAATTGGTGGCATTTTCGGCGGTTGGCTGATTTCAAAGCAGGGATTGAAGAAATGTTTACTGCCTACTGCGATCGTGCAGAACTCAGCCATTCTTTTATATTGGGTGATGGCGATTCTCAAACCGCCACTAATTGGAGTCTGTATTTTGAATGCGTACGAGCAATTTTCTTACGGACTGGGGGTGGCTGCCTATACCGTTTTCCTCCTTTCAACTGTTCGTGCCGAATATAAAGCTGCGCATTACGCAACGGCTACAGGTTTAATGGCCCTCGGAGTTTTAGTACCTAGCTACTTATCCGGTTATTTGCAGACGTGGCTCGGCTACCAGAACTTTTTCCTTCTCAGTTTTCTCGCGTCAGTCCCTGGTATTATCGTGATCTTCTTTTTGCCTCTTAATAAAGGGGTCGAGAACCCGTCTTAGTTTTAGGGTGAGGACTGCGTCATGCAATATCGTAAGTTGGGTAAGTGGGGCGTTAAAGTCAGCGAAGTCGGATTGGGCAGTTGGCTCACTTATGGCGGCTCAGTTGAAGAG
>JBBQFO010000007.1:0-46806 GCA_038322035.1 Candidatus Obscuribacterales bacterium | reverse complement strand
GTAAGGAGGAAGAAGCAGCAGAGCCAGAAGCGGCCAAGGAGGAAGAGGCTAAAGAAGATACTGCTGACGAAGTTGAAGCAAGCGATGGTGGCGAAACTAAAGAAGAGTCCGCATCAGAAGCTAGCGACGGCGCTGATCATGATGAACCTCCATCTGAAAGCACCGATGAAAAAAGTGACGATCAATCAGAAAGCGCTGACGACTCAAAAGATTGAGCTAGCGCTAAGTCGAAACCAATGAACAAACGAGAGGGGCACTGGAAACAGTGCCCCTTTCGTTTTAGCTTTGAAAGCAGATTTAAAGCAAAAGAAAACCGGCTCCAGATTGTGCGATACATTGCTTGGCCTGGTGCCGGAGAGAGTTTCTCTTTTGCTTTTTTCGAAAGAACCAGTAGAGTTTATCGCAATTGCGCAATTTGCTTGGCCGTACTGGGGAGAAAGATTTCTCTGTTCTTTGGCTCCTATGACTGGACTGAGAAAAATAAAGTTCCAGCTTCTCAGAAAACTTTTTTCTCCCGATAGAAGTAAGTCAGATGGACTTTTGACCCCCTGGGCAACTCAACATTATGACTTTCTTGTTAAAAAATGCCTGGCGCCCCCTTAGAAAGATCATCAAAAGCCCGGATGCGATAGGCTTGTTAGCTCAGGATCGAAGAGGTCGCGTTCATGGTCACAACAACGTTGAAAGAAACTCCGCTTGCTTCAGCTCATCGCAGCCTCGGAGCTCGAATGGTAGACTTCGCCGGCTGGAATATGCCGGTGCAATACAAGTCCATTGTGCAAGAACACCAAGCCTGCCGCACAAAAGTGGGCTTGTTTGATGTGTCGCACATGGGTGAGTTTCTCGTCACGGGAACGCAGGCCGCTGAGTTTGTCCAATACATGGTTGCCAACGACTGCAACAAACTTTCAAAGCCTGACATGGCGCTCTACACTCAATTTGTCAGACCAGACGGCAGCACTGTCGACGATCTGATCGTCTATCGTCGAGAGTCAGATTGGTTGCTGGTTGTGAATGCATCCAACATTGAAAAGGATTGGAACTGGCTCAAACAAAACGTCTCCAATTTCAAGGACGTTAAGTTGGAGGACATCTCGGACCAGATAGGGTTGCTCGCTCTTCAAGGTCCGCATGCTGTAGAGCTCTTCGCTGATATCGTCGGTGCGCACGTCAAAGACATGCCGTCCTTCACATACGGCGAAGGCACCGCAGATGGTGTCGATGTTTGGTTTGGTCGCACCGGTTACACAGGCGAAGATGGATTCGAAATCTTCGTCAAAACAAATAAAGCTGAAGCTCTTTGGAATTTACTTTTGGAGCGTGGCAAAAAGTTCAACATCGAGCCATGCGGATTGGGCGCGAGAGACACGCTGCGTCTCGAGGCCGGACTTCCTCTGTACGGACACGAACTCGACGATGAGACAAGCCCTATCGAAGCTGGACTCGGTTGGAGTGTCAAACCAGACAAAGGCGAATTTCTCGGACGCGATGTGATCATCAATCAGAAGAAAAACGGATTGAACAAACAATGCGTTTGTCTGAAAGCTGATGGAAAAGCTCTTCCGCGTCAAGGTTATGACGTATACGCTGGCGATCAGAAAATCGGACAAGTAACAAGCGGTTCTCAAGGAATCTTCGTTGGCTATCCAATCGCATTTGCTTTCGTCCCACCTGCTCATGCGAAAATTGGCACGCAGCTAAGCATCGCAATTAGAGATTCGAAAGTACCTGCAACAGTAGTAAAAAGACCGTTCTACAAACGCGGCTATTAGATGCAAACTTGTTCTCTGCGCAATGTTTCCAGAATCATTCGACGACTGGAACACCTTTCAACATTGTTTTAGATAATCAGTCGGTTTCCAAGCAAATTGATAGGCGAGTTAAACGATATATTAGTGGGTTCAATATCATGGATACAAAAAGAACCGTCGCAAATTGAAGCGGCAAACAAGAAACAGGTAAAAACAATCAGCTAGCGCTGTCTAGCGAGATGACAATAGACGTTGGAGGCACAATGCTCACTTATCCCGCCGAATTGAAGTATGTCAAAAGCCACGAGTATGTGCGCCTGGAAGGTGATACTGCCGTAATCGGTATTACTTCATTTGCAGCCGATCAACTTGGCGACGTTACTTTTGTTGAGTTGCCAAAAGTTGGGCAAAAACTCAAAAACGAACAGAAATTTGGCGTCATCGAATCGGTGAAGTCAGTTTCCGATTTGTTCATGCCTTGTGGTGGCGAAATCACCGCCGTCAACGATCGCCTTGGTTCCGAACCTGAACTAGTCAACCACGACTGTTACAACGAAGGCTGGATGATCAAAGTCAAAGTAGACAGCAAAGCCGAGTTGGATGCAGCGATGACTGCAGACGGCTACAAAGAGTTCATCGTCGATTAAAGAATTGAATTCAGGTCGGGATTTCGCTTCCAAACGTCAGAGATTAAAACCCGGGTATCTCCTTGATCCGGAGATATCCCATGTTAAGTGAAGTAATATTACATCAGGGTTTCGGGACTTTCGGAATTCCCGAAATTGTTGTTCGGCATGTGTTTCCGGAACCGGAAAAGTCTGCGTTTTTTGCTTAACACAGCTATGGATAAGCCCTTGAGACTATAGTGCTCGCCTCCGTCGTGCGGTTCTAGAATGGGAATGCAGTCTTCCTGAGGAGGCAGCCTATGAACGCTAAAATCGGTCAGGTCAAACAATCACTGCCAAGTCAACTCGGTATCCCCTAATCCGTGAACAACCTGACTGATTGAACGCCCTATTACGGTGTCGCGTCAGTTTCTGCCGGCGGCAATATAGGCTTCTTCGGTGGTTGAGACTCTTCTTGGGTTGCTTCGTGATTGATGTTACCTTCAAGCTGCCGATCGGAAGGCTTGAAGTGCTCTTTCAAGATGTCTTGAGCGATGTCGAAGTAGCGGGAACCAGCCTGAATTTTTTCCAGGTCTTTCAGAGCCGTCTCGTCTTCGCCATTCGCATCCAATCTTTCCATCGCATCTAAGTACAAGGCTTGATTGAGAAGATCGGACGGATCCGCTCCGGGCATTGTGAAGAAGCCCGCCAGCGGCGCGCCTTTCAGTACCGTGATGGCAGCGCGGTAATTTCGCTGCATAATGCTCTGTTCTGCCTGGTGCGTAATATAGATGTTTATCAGACCGATCGTGAAGCCGCCCATCGCAACAAGTAGACCAAGTGCGAGGAACAGGTCGAGCACCATCGGGTGCTTATAGCCGTGCTTTTCCGAACCCAACTTGGGCTGATCTAAGACTTCGTCGAGAATGTTTGAAACGTGGTGCTGGGTGAGCTTTGGAACAGCATCAGGGGTAACCAGATCTGTGGGCGCTGCAGTCACTTCTATTTTCTCTTCCGAGTCTGCCATCGCGTCCTCTTTAGCTCTTGATCAGGCTGGACTTAATCTACCCTGTCTTTATCATACTAAAGCACGGAGAACTCAGCCGACACCCAAATCAGATCGCTTCTTCAGAGTCGAGAAACTCCTGGAGTTTTTTGCGTTTGAATTCGTCAGTTTCTTTTTTCAATTTCGTTTGAACTTCTGATTTGATCTTGTCCGCATGATCCTGCGCCCAAAGCTCAGAAAGAGCTGCTTTCGCTTGTTTGGCTACTGATATTTCGCGTGCAGCAAATGCGTCTAGGACTTGGTCGAGCAATTCGATTATGTTCAGACGAGCCACTCCATCCAGCGCCACCACTCTCATTCCTGAAGAAGAATCCGCGATTCCTTTCTTGAGCACTTCTTGTATCGATGTCTTCGACATCAATGAACTGTTTTTCTCATACGCCGAAATTAGCGATGCCAGCGCTTGTTCACGCTTGTCGGGTGCGAAATCGTTAGTTGCAGTCGTCAGCAGTGTCATAGAATTTGGTGCCGGAAGATTGCCCAACGCCTTCAAGATCTGCCAATAAGTTTTAGCTTCGGCTTCTTTCTCTTCGGCTACAGGCTGTTTACTAGCCAGTTTGTTGACGCGATCGTCCAGATCCACCAATCGACTCACCATTGCTACCAGTTGCTGTGTTGCAGAGATATCGCCGACTTCTTCTAGCGCTTCCACGATTACATCAACTGGCCCAATCCCTTTGTCCAACATCGTCAGCAGATCTGGCAGCGCTTGTTGCACTTTCAATTCACCAATGAGATGAATTGCATGGCGTTGATTGCATGCTGACCAAGAATTGTTTTGCCAGTTGTCCGGATTCAAATTTTCTCTTAAAAGCTTCGCAATCTCAGGCGATTCGTACCTCTTGATCAAGTTTTCTAACTCTTGTTGATGCGTTTTCGATGATGAGAATTGATTTTGTGTGGCGATCCATTGCGTCAATAACATCGCTGCTCTGATGCGTAATGGGTTCGGTGCTTGATCGGCAAGAGAAACAATTGCTGGAAGTAATCCTGCAAGTTGCAGCTCCTCAATCAACTCAGTGTTGAAAGTTTGGACGGATGCTTGCAGCAAACCAATCACGAGAGCGCAGCCGCCATCTTCAACGATCGAAGTGGAGCTGTTGATAAACTGAGCAGGTTTGCGGTGACGAGCAATTGCAACTGCGGTGTAGTCTTGTAGCGGATGATCAGAGAATAGCGCCTCTGACAATAACTGATAAACATCTTCGCGATTTGACGCGGCTAACGCTCCAGCGACATCGACGCGAAACCAATGCTCCTCGGTGTTGATCAGATCCTTGAGCGCTTCTTTCGAACGCTCCGTAGAAAGTCTACCGAGCGCATAAGCTATGTGGCAGAAAGCAGCTCTGCCATTATCTACGGTATCACGCAGTGCCCGACTAATTCGTTGATCGGCTCGCTCAATCTTCAAATGGGCAAGTACGTTAGCTGCGTTTGCACGAACAATCCACTCCGGGTGCCCAAGCGGATCTGACTCATGGGGCCACGATTTGTCATCCAATTCAGGAAGTAAGAGTTCGACGGCTTTTGTTTTGTTTGCTACTTCGTCAAAAATTGTCTTAAGTTTGTCGTCCCACCATAGCGGCGGCAATTTCAGCGCTATGCTGAGCTGCAGGCTGCTGCCATTGTCGATCGCGTCAAATACGTCTTGTTTCACATCGCGAAAAGAGCGTTGATTGTCAGGACTCGAGCCCACTAGCCCGTGATAGAACAAAAAGTGTTCGAGTACGTAGTCGTCGACTTTGGCTTGCGGCTTTTCGCGAAACGAAAATGCCACTTGACGCAAGCGCTTTGCAATTGTATTAAATAGCCCTGCCATGCTCGTCTCCGCGTTTTATTCCAGGAAAGCTTAACAGAGTGCCGCCCCAATTAACGAGTTGTTGAAGTTATCCTCGGGTTATTATGTTCGTCTCAAAATCAATCAACGGCAATGGATACACATAACTTTTTCGAACAGAGCGTTTCATTTGTCGTTTTCTTAGCGACGAGCAGCGAGTATGCCGTTTCCTTCTGGGCAACAATGCTCTGCCTGATTCTGCTTCTCAATAAGAAAGCGGTTGTTGAGTACATCTGGCGAAGTCTTCATCTCATTGAAGACCTTGTGCTCCAGAAACAGTACTTCGCAAAGATCGACAAAGCCCTAAAAATTCTGCTCATTACGCTTGCTTGTTCTCCCTTCTTTCACTTCCTGCCCTCGATTGCAAACAAAGCCCTCAGCGCCTTTGCGCTTTTTGTTGTACCGTTTGCAGCACTCTATATTGTTGTACAAGCGCTTGATTTGGTCTTCTTTGGCTGGTATCTGACCAAGTACAAGGACGCCAATGTACCTTCTGTGATGCGTGCGTTCGTCATTGGTGGCATCTATGTCGTCTTCGGATTGATCTTCTTAGAATGGTCCCTGGGCGTAAATGTACTGCCGCTTCTGGCCACATCTACAGTGGTCACAGCTGTTCTTGGTCTGGCAATGCAGGATACGCTCAAGAATCTGTTCGCTGGTTTGACAATGAGTTTCGAAAAACGCTACCGCCAGGGTGATTGGGTGAATTTCAGGCTGGATGCAAACAACAGTACGGTCGGGCAAGTTTCGGAAATCGGCTGGAGAACGACGCGCCTCCGAACTCTGGAAAACAATTTTGCAGTGATTCCAAATTCGATGTTTACGACTTATCAGGTTGTCAACTACAGTTTGCCGACTCCCTCGTATGCTCGCACTATTGAATTCCCGATCAAAGCAACGGCTGATCTAGAGTCCGTATTGACGAGTTTGACTAAGAACGCTCCAACGATTGAAGGTGTTCTTAACGAGCCTCCTCCCGAATCCTTGTTGTTAAGCGTTAAGCCGGATCATATTGTCGTCAGGCTGCGTTTCTACATTGAAGATTTCTCGAAAAGTGAAACTCTTAGCGGTCGTGTTATGGAAGTTTGCTTGAATGATCTTGCAAAGATGAGCGTAGTGCCAGCAGTTTCAGCCGTTTCGGCCGGGAAAGAATAAATCTAAGCCTCTAAGAAATTGTTGTTGAAATATTGAGTAGTGCTGGCTCAGTGCTAAGATCATCCTCCCGTGCGCATCAACGTCAATCCGTCATTCTAAAGAGGAACCCGTGAATACTTTCCTGAGCGAATCACAAGAAGCCCTAAAAGACACGTATCTTGCTTTTGCAAAAGAGCATGTTTTGCCTGTTGCCAATCAACTTGAAGACCACAGTCTCAACCTCAAAGACTTTGTGCAGAAGTTGGGACAGCTAGGATATCTGGGCATTACGGTGCCGAAAGAATATGGTGGCGCTGGCGGAAATTTTATTGATTTAGTCCTCTTTGTTGAAGCGGTTAGTCAGTTCGACGCCGGTCTGGGTCTGACATTGGCATCGCATTATGGCGTTGTCGAATTGATTAACAAATTTGGTGCAGACGTGCAGAAGTCTCGTTATCTGCCCTTGCTTGCACGTGGAGAATGCATTGGCGCCCTTGCTATCACGGAACAACAAGCCGGAACTGATTACATGGCTGTCACCACCAGCACCGCTAATGGTGCTTTGAGCGGCGAGAAGACCTGGGTCGTGAACGGCTCTATCGCCAGTCTTTTTGCGGTTCTCGCCCGCACGGATAGTGGTGTTGAAATTCGCCTCGTCGATTCTGCAACCGATCAGTCTATTTCGGTCGACCCTGATAAATCCAAGTTGGGATTGAGATCCGCAGTCACAAACGATGTTAGCTTCGATAAATACCAGCTCGGCAAAGATTCTCTGATTGCCGAGGGTAAAGCTGAAGCGGCGTTGCAGTTCGTCATGAACGTTGCAAAAGTGATAGCCGGAGCTGCTTCCGTTGGTGTGGTCGAATCAGCACTCAATCATTCGGCCGAACATGCCCGCACTCGTGAACAGTTCGGACAGAAGATTTCGCAGTTCCAGGGCATTCAGTGGAAGCTTGCCGACATGTCTGCAGAGGCTGCGGCTGCGCGTCTGCTAACCTATCGAGCCGCTTGGAGCAAAGACGATAAGCCGGAGGAGTTTGTGCGCGACGCTGCGATGAGCAAACTCTTCGCCTCTAGAGTAGCGCGCCTGCACAGTGCCGAAGCCGTTCAGATCCTGGGAGCGCTGGGAATCATGTCTGACAACCCTACTGAGCGAGCTTACAGAGATTCAAAAGTTCTTGAAATCGCCGAGGGCACCTCTGAGGCTCAAAAGCTATCACTGGTCAAAGAGTTGGGAATTTAAGCAGACGAGACTGGTGGGTTATCCACTAACAAACCCTATATAATCGGAATTGCTGACAGGATTTGGAGTTGTTCGTTTATGACACCACGCTCTTTTCTCTTTTCTCCAGGCGCTAAGGCTTTGTCCATAGTGCTCGGATCTCTTTTCCTCAATCCTTCACTGCCAGAAGCCAGAGCTGATGACCCCTACTTTCGCGCTGGCGTGGAGTCCTATCAAAAAGGTGAGTTCAAAAAAGCGTACGGCTATTTTTCTGCTGCAGGGAAGAACAATCCTTACGATTCTGACAACATTTACTATCAGGCAATGACGCTTCAGCGCTTGAATAATAACAAAGAAGCAGTCAAGTTGTACGCATCGTTGGTCTCCAATTTCTCTTATTCCAACGCCGGTAAATTAGCTGCCAGTGCGCTCCATCGACTAGATCCCGAATACTACAATCAGCTCACTAAAAGAACTCAGGCACCAACTGCGGGACGATCTGCCAACGTCACTTCAGTGACCGGGCGCGCTCGAGCCACCAGTGGTGGTGCCAGCAGCGAAGGGCAAAGTGCTGATTTCGCCAGCCTTCCGGCCGAGGCGAGAATTCCATATGTTAAGGACGGCGGTCTTCTCGTCATCGATGCTTCGATCAATAATCGCAGCATGAAGATGTTCTTCGATACAGGCGCAGAAGGCTGCTGTTTTGGGAAAAATCATTTGCGCGAGTCCAGCATTAGCGAGCCGAAAGGAGCCTCCACCGGTCTTTCCTTCGGAGTCGGTTCTGCCGGCAGTGTCGAAACCTGGTCGATGCCGGTCACACTTAAAGTTGGCAACATTGAGCGGAAAAATTTCGATATTCAAGTGCAAGCCAATATGAACGTTAAGCCTTTGCTCGGACAAAGTTTTTTCAAAGACTATCAGTACACAATCGACAAAACCTCAGAAGAGAACGGCACAATCCACTTCGTCAAGAAGGCTCCTGCAGGCGCGGCTACGCACACTGCCTCGAGCGGAAGAGATTTGTATGCAGTGCCATTTCAACGGTCAGGGCGCAACTTGATTGTCAGTGTTGAGGTTGAAGGACACCCGATGACAATGTTTTTTGACACTGGTGCTGCAAACGTAGCCTTCACGGCCGACCAGTTGAAGAAAGCGAATATTTCAAGTCCAGAAGACGCACAAACCTCAACTAGTTCAGGAATTGGTGGGGATACATCGGCGCAAATATTTCCAGTTAAGCGCATCAAAATGGGACCAATCGAAAAAACAAACTTCTCGGTGTCGTGTGTGGGTGCAGCGAGCATGCCCTATCCGCTATTGGGTCAAAGTTTCTTCGGCGACTGGCAATACACAATTGACAATGCGGCCAGCGTAATCCGCTTCGTAAGACGGTGACATGCCTTCTTTATCGGTAGTGATCGTGGCCCAAGACGAGTCTCGCACGATTGCTCGCGTGCTGCAGGCAATCAAAGAATTAGCGGCGGAGATTCTACTTTTAGATTCAGGTTCGACTGATGGTACACCACAGATGGCCACCGAAAATGGTGCACGTGTGGTTCACCAGGACTGGCTAGGTTATGCTGCTCAGAAAAATTTTGCCATCGACATGGCAGTTAGTGATTGGATCTTGAGTCTTGATGCAGATGAAATTGTCTCACCGGAACTGGCCAATGAAATTGCTACTTTGTTGAAAAGCCCAGATTTAGAAAGTCATGACGGTTATCGTATTCCGCGAGTTCTCTATATTGGTGACACGCCTGTTCGTCATGGCGGATTCTACCCGGATGCTCAGCTCAGGCTGTTCAAGCGAGGCAAGGGCAGGTTCAACGATCGTCTAGTGCATGAAGCGATTAGAGTGCAGGGTGCCGTCGGTATGCTCAAGCATGATCTTTTGCACTACGCCTATGCAGATGTGAACGGATTCTCTGCCGCCATGGAAAAATATGCTCAACTGTCAGCCGAGGAATACAAAAAGTCTGGTAAAGCTGGTTGGAAGGGACATCCACTCAATGAGATGATGCATCCGTCCTGGACATTCTTCTATCGCTATGTTATTCGTGCGGGCTTTTTGGACGGAAAGTTAGGCTGGCGCTTGAACTCAATCTACAGCGATTATGTTCGAAACAAGATTCGCTACAGCAGGTGATAACGACCAGACTGGCTATTCAGTCTCGTCTAGAATCTTGTGCATGAGCTGGCGATACCGTTTCAAGTTTTGCTGATAAACAGAATCACCATGACTGTTTTGATCTTTGTCTTCAGAAGCGGTCACCACTGCTGGTGCCGCATGCGTGTCTTTCAGCCATGGCGCGATTCGAGCCAGTGTTTGTTCGTTCACCCAGCGCCGCGCCAGGAGCACTTCCGCCAGAGTCATTCCACTGACTTCGACATCAGAGCTTGCCATTTCAGCTTGCGCAGCCGAGATCAGCTTCTCATCCATTAGGACCTGAATAAGCTTCAGGTCTTTATCATTTGATTCGCTCACAAATTTCGTCGCGAAAAGTAGGTGACTTTGAGATGAGCTACGAGACTTCGATGTCTACTCGTTGTCCGAGGCGACTGGCAGCCGCGCGAATCAAAGATCTCAAGGCGGAAATTGTCTTTCCGTCTTTTCCGATTAATCTGCCTGTTATCGATGGCTCACAAGTGACGGACACACGACTACGACCTGGATACAACGTTTGACGTTCGAACTGCAGTGAGTCGGCGTCACGAGCCAGAATCTTGAGAATGTACTCCGCCAAATCTTCGGCAGCAGTCGAATTACTTAGCTCGCCGCCTTGGAAGCGCCGGTTGTTGTAGCCGCCGCCGGGCCTGCTTCTGCCCTTCTGATTAAACTTGCCACCGTCTCGCTTGGCTGGGCGCCGTTTTTCATCCATTTTTCGACCGCTTCTTTGTTTAGCTTCAAATCTTTTGACCGGGGATTGTAATAGCCTAACTCTTCGATCGGCATACCGTCTCTACGATTGCGGCTATCTACAGCAACGATTCTATAATGCGGTGCTTTTTTGGCTCCAATGCGCTTAAGCCTAATTTTTACCACTTGAAATTCCTCGACCTCTTGTTATCTTCTCTTCAAGCGCTTATGCCCTAGAGGGCAGGCGCGTACCGGATCTTGTGCAGCCAGGCTGCCTGATTCCGCAAGCTGCTCGACATCGCGAGCTGCTCTGCTTATATGCGTTCGTTATTCTAGCAGGTGCTAAACCTTAGCGTTTCTTCTTTTTGCGGTAATAGCCACTTGGTGGTCCGCCTTTTGGAGGGCCTTTGGGAGGTCGCATAGGGAGCTGAGGCATGCCTTGAGGCATACCGGGTCGGCCTCCGCCTGCACCACCGCCACCGCCGAAAAGCCCAGCCAGCCCGCCTGACAGGTCCATTCCACCTAAATCTGGCATGCCCATTCCGAGCGGGCCGCCGCCCCCGCCCATGCCACCGAACATTTTTCTAACCTGCGTCATCATTTGTCGCATCTGCTCAAACTCATTTAACATTTGGCCAACTTGGCTGTCTTTAAGTCCCGAACCTTTGGCGATTCTTCGACGGCGACTCATGTCAATAATGTTCGGTTTCTGACGCTCGGCAACTGTCATTGAGTTGATTGCTCGTTCGTACATTTGAAATTTAGCTTCGCCTTCGACAGCTATCTTGTCCTGCACTTCTGAGTTCAGTCCAAGCATGCCGCCGATGCCCATCATCTTCATGACGTCGCCCATTGGACCCATCTTCTTCATCATGCGCTGCATTTGCACGAACATTTCCAGGTTGAAATCTTCGGTCAACATGCGTTGCGCTGCTTTTTCGGCTTCCTTTTCGTCGATGTTTTCTTGAGCACGTTCGACCAGAGTCAGCACGTCGCCCA
The DNA here is from genome assembly GCA_038322035.1 of Candidatus Obscuribacterales bacterium. Lineage (GTDB taxonomy): Bacteria > Cyanobacteriota > Vampirovibrionia > Obscuribacterales > Obscuribacteraceae > PALSA-1081. The sequence goes on along the minus strand of JBBQFO010000007.1, from coordinate 35,335 downwards.
TGCCGAGGATGCGGCTGGCCATGCGGTCTGGAAAGAATGCTTCCAGTTGCTCCATCTTTTCGCCAGTGCTCAAATACTTGACTGGTTTGCCGACCGCTTCACGAACGGAGAGTGCGGCACCACCTCGTGCATCCCCGTCAATTTTCGTCAGCAACAGTCCGGTCACATCCATCTGTGTATTGAATGTTTCGGCGACGTTGACTGCTTCCTGACCGGTCATTGAATCTACGACGAGAATTTTTTCAGTCGGTTTTAGTGAGCGATCCAACAGCAACAACTCAGCCATCAAATCAGTATCGATTTGTAGTCGTCCTGCCGTGTCCAGAATGACTGGGCTATAGCCTTTTTTCTCCGCTTCTTCGACAGCTTTTTCGCCGATGTCTTGAACGTCTTTGCTGTCAGGAATTGTGAAAACAGGAACGCCAATTTGTTTGCCCAAAGTCTCTAACTGTTTGATCGCCGCTGGTCTTTGCACGTCGCAGGCAACCAGCAAAGGATTCTGACCTTCTTTTTTTAACTTGTGGGCAAGCTTGCCGCAGGCAGTGGTTTTACCTGATCCCTGCAATCCCAACAACATAATGATCGCGGGTTTGCCATCCAGATTCAGTGGCACATTCTCGCCACCGAGGATGGTGACCATCTCGTCATAAACGACTTTGACAAATTGTTGATCGGGACTAACGGAATCAATAACTTCTGTGCCCAGCGCTTTTTGTCGAACGCGCGAGATGAAGAGCTTGACCACTTTTAAGCTTACGTCTGCTTCGAGCAGAGCTTTGCGAACATCGGAGATTGCTTCCTCGATATTGTCTGCAGTTAGCTTCGCATCACCTCTAATTGTTTTAAGAGCGCCTTGCAAATGATCTGTCAGATTGTCGAACATTTTAGTTAGTACCTCTTCCTTTTTCTTACCACTTACCGATCGCTGTTATCGGGCTGGTGCTAATTCTTTTATCAAGCTTATTTTTTCGCTCACTTCTGCTGGGTAGACCAGCCAATTAGATTCGTAATTGCCTTTAACGAGTGCGTCGACTGTTAAAGAAAGTCGCGACAGTTCGTTGACTTCACCAGTATCGGTGCGCACCACAATGTTGGTCTGCGGCAAAGCCGAGTCTGGTCGATAGTAGTCGTATGGACGGAAGCCTGTAGATTCAACGGTTACGTAGTACTCAGGATCAAAGCCCATAGCAGATGCGAGCTTACGTGATTCTTTTAGCAGATCATCGATTTGGCGTTGATCGTGAAAAGGTATTTTTGTCGCTTTAAACAATCGTCGATGTAAAAAGCGCGATGCCAGATCCGCCAAAACCGGATCTGGATCCTGGGACCATTGTTTGATGTGATAGGTCATCTGCACGTCATCTAGTGTCAAATATTCCTGCACCGTCAGCTTCTCACCAGTCAGCCATTTCCGCGTTGGTCCATCAATGAATGACAGTGGACCGTTGCCCTGTTTCATGAGATGACGAGCACGATTGACGAGTTGGTTGAGCAGCGCCCGAGCCGCTAGATTTTTGCGATGATAATAAACCTGTGCATACATGCTGTAGCGAGCGAAGAGGTAGTCCTCAACTGCTGTTTGACCTTTCTCGCCCACCACCACGATTCGATCTTCTTCTTGATCTATTTCAAGCGATCGCAAAATTCTCTGCAGCGCAAATAAACCATATGCGGTGCCGGTCATATAGCTGTCTCGCAGTAGATAATCAAATCTGTCTACATCTAACTGGCTGGATATTATGTGTGAGACATACTTCGGATAGTAAGTCTTCTTGAGGACTTTGACGATATTGTCAGCCATTTTGTCGTCGAACTTATCCAGCACTTCGTGTACTTGAGTGTCGCCAGAGATAATTTTGCATGACCAATCTTCGTGATCGTAGTGCAGGATCTTCTCGGTAACGTGGCTGTATGGACCATGACCAATATCGTGGAGCAGAGCCGATGCAAGTATCAAAGGACGTTGTTCTTCAATGCCGTCTGTGCGCTCGCTCACCATATTCACTAATTGCGAGGCAACGTGCATGACGCCGACTGAGTGAGTGAAGCGTGAACCCTCTGCGCCCTGGAAAGTGAAATATGAAACGCCTAGCTGATGCACGCGGCGCATGCGTTGAAACTCTTCAGTGTCGATCAAATCCATGACCAATCGTTCGGCGGGTTTATCTCGATCGAGCACGATGTCCTGATGAATCGGATCGAGATAGGTTCGCTTGTGGGCGATGCGGCTCATGAATTCCCTCGGTGACGCGGTGACGCGGTGACGAATGCGCGTGCACAAAAGATCGATTGCACGGTTAGATTCGCTATTGAAGGATATTATACTTGGCAAAGTATTCGGTATACAGCTTTGTATCACGCGCCACCCGACATCCCTCTTTCTCTGGGCGATTTGGTTGGGAGAAGTTTTCGAGTCTTTCGCGAACAATTCCGCTTCATATCGTCGACCATAGTTTGGCCCACGCTTCTGGCGACGCTGAGCGTGTCCGGCATGAGATGGTGCGTTCTGCACTTTCTCTCGACGCACTCGTACCAGCTTCAATCCATCATCCTTCACCTGGTCGCCATTCTTCTTTGTCTGTGCATGCTTGCTGTCGCTCAGTGGGAGCTGGCTATCCGCAGCGTCGCAATTGTGCGCGTAGTTCTAGGATTAAATCAGGATTACAAGTCTGCCAACGCTTATGCGCGGCGTAGAAAATGGGCAGCAGTACTTTTGTACACCGTCTCAGCCATTGCCCCTTTAATTGTTCTGTTGTTCTGGACTGCTCTGAGCATCGGGTTCGTGGCACTTTCCAGGCATCTTCCGCTCGTGCAAGTGATCTCGTTTTTCTTCTTTGCAATGGTTGGGTTGGCTTCGACCTGCACTGTTAGCTGGTCACTGCTTTGCTCAGCGTTAGCATTCACGATTGTGTCTTGCGAAGACGAGAAGTTGAAGGTTGTCTTAAAGCGTACCTATGAGTTGATGAGGAACTACATGTGGCGCGGTGGTTCCTTCGTCGTATTGCTGGGTGTGACCTTGTTTGTGGTCACGGGTGCCCTGGATTTACCGTTGCTGCTGGCGTCGCTCTTCGATGCGTGGCGCAACAACTTTGCTTCCGATTACGACATGCCCTGGTATCTAGAGGCGTTCAGCGCCGTAGTCGACTGCACGATTAATACAGTGCTTCTCGGTGTTGTTCCGATTGCAAATGCTCTCTACTACAACGATTTGCGCCTGCGTGTAGAAGGGCGCGACATGATCTTGCGTCTGGAAAAACTGGAGAATCTAAGCTCCGGCTGACTTCGGCTTATCCGAGGATAATCTATGCGGCAAGCCGCCCGATTTATCGAACGCCGGTAACAGCAGTGAAATTAGCGCCAACAGAATGACAATGCCAAAGACGCGCTCTGAGCTCTTGTGCATGCCATCGAACTTTTCGCGTGCTTCTTGATTGGTTTGAATCTCCGGCAACAGCTGTTTCATCGGTGGCACGATGCCCAGCGAGAACACCATGGTGGCAGCAACGGTAATCAAGCTCGTGGCCCAGCGCGCCTTCACAAGCTTTGATGCGCTTGCTTTGTTCTTCATAAAGTCAAGCGCTTCTGCGATCAAGAGCAAAACAGCGCAGACAAGAGCGATGACGCTGAAGTTGAGGAAGACCGGTGCGTTGTTCATAGCCGCTTCAGCGACGGATGCGCCCCTCTCTTTAGCTGCTGTCACAAGGGTGACGACAGCGAAGACGATCATTCCCGAGCCACCGAAAAGTATTGATAACGTAATCGATCTTAGTATTTGACTGAATGTTGACATGAATATATTTTATGCCGGTCGATTTGAAGCGCACTCTGCTAATGCACGTACTTCTTCACTGATGTGAAGAGGTCGATGTGTTGGCTAATCTTAAATCGGGCAACTGCATAAATGTAATTCCATGCATATTTGCGACACTACTCGTAACATCGCATCATCTTGGGATCCTTTGACTTGGAGCGCTTCACCTGCGAAAATGGCGCGCATTAATGTGGGCGTGACTCCTGCCGTTCAGTGAGTCGATTTGTGCACAAGTTCTGAGGTGGCAGTGTTGGATAAGAACGTCAAAACTACAGTAGTGGTTATTAATGAAGATGACCGTACCGGTACTTCGGTTGTGACACTGAAGCGTGCAATCGCAGATAACCTGTTTTATATCCAAGGCAAATTTCCCGATGTTGCCACGAGAAACGATCTGTACATGGCGTTGGCGTACACGGTGCGCGATCGTCTCGTGCACAGATGGTTGACCACTACAAAGCAGTTTATTAACAACGACGTTCGTGCTGTTTGCTATCTATCTGCGGAATTTCTTCTCGGTCCGCATCTGGTAAATAACCTCGTCAACATGGGCATCTTGGAGAATGGCAAAAAAGCCGTCGAAGCATTAAACATCGATTTTGAAATGCTCGTAAACCAGGAAGAAGAGCCGGGTCTAGGCAACGGTGGCTTGGGTCGCTTAGCTGCATGTTATATGGATTCGTTAGCAACTCTGAACATACCTGCCATCGGATACGGTATCAGATACGAATTTGGAATTTTCGAGCAAGTGATCAAAGATGGCTGGCAAATCGAGATCACTGACAAGTGGTTGCACTTTGGTAATCCGTGGGAGATTCCTCGCCCAGAGCACACAATGGAAGTGCAGCTTGGTGGTCATATCGATCGCCATTCGGATGCGCATGGTCGCTATAAAGTCAAATGGATTCCAGCTCGAATCATCAACGGTGTTCCATATGACACACCGATTTCCGGATACAGGACAACGAATACAAACACGTTGCGCCTGTGGAAAGCCGAAGCTCCTGAGTCATTTAATTTCAAAGCTTTCAACACGGGTGATTACACGGGTTCAGTTCAAGAGAAAATGTTCTCGGAGAACATCTCCAAAGTTCTTTATCCCAACGATGAACCGATTCAGGGCCGTCAACTGCGCTTAGAACAACAGTATTTCTTCACGTCATGTTCGTTGCAGGACATGATCCGAATCCATTTTGCAAACCAACAGAAGCTGGAAACATTCCACGAGAAATTTGCAGTACAACTCAATGATACGCATCCATCTATTGGAATCGCCGAATTGATGCGCCTCTTGATTGACGTCTATGCCATGGAGTGGGATGAGGCGTGGGATATCACTCACAAAACTTTTGGATACACCAACCACACATTGATGCCCGAAGCGCTAGAAAAATGGGAATACGATCTGTTCGCCACCGTTCTTCCTCGTCACCTAGAAATCATTCTTGAAATCAATCAACGTTTTCTCGAAGAAGTGCGCGAGAAATTCCCCGGTGACGAAGCGCGTCTGGATCGGATGTCGATCATCGACGAATCTGGCCGCAAGTTCATCAGAATGGCGCATCTTGCCAGCATCGGCAGCCACTCGATTAACGGTGTCGCGGAGTTGCATTCGCACCTCGTAACCGTAGATGTCCTGAAGGATTTTTATGAATTGTGGCCTGAAAAATTTGGCAACGTCACAAACGGTGTGACGCCACGTCGATGGATAGTGGTATCGAATCCTGAGCTCAGTGCGTTGATTTCAGAGACGATTGGCGAAGGTTGGATCAGAGACCTGACGCAGTTGAAGCGGCTTGAACCGTGTGCAGAGGATCCTGTATTTCGCAAAAAATGGACTGAGATCAAGCACCAAAACAAAAAGCATTTGGCTACGTACATAAAAATGCACTCTGGTGTCGAGGTAGACAGCAACTCGATCTTCGACGTACAAGTGAAGCGCATGCACGAGTACAAGAGGCAGTTACTCAATGTCTTGTATGTGATCACGTTGTATCTGCAAATCAAAGATGGTGAGGCCAAGGACATCTGTCCACGTACCTTTATCTTCGGCGGTAAAGCGGCCCCAGGATACGCTATGGCGAAGTTGATCATTAAGTTGATCAATGGCGTCGCTGATGTCGTCAATAACGATCCCGAAATCAAAGACAAAATCAAAGTCGTATTCCTTGCTGATTATTGCGTCAAGCTTGGTCAACAGGTTTATCCGGCTGCGGACCTCTCCGAACAGATTTCCACTGCTGGTAAGGAAGCTTCAGGCACCGGAAATATGAAGTTCGCAATGAACGGTGCTCTCACCATTGGTACTCTCGATGGTGCCAACATCGAAATAAGAGAGGAAGTCGGCGCCGAGAATTTCTTCCTGTTTGGTTTGACCGACCCTGAAGTTAAGCAGCTCAAGGCGAACAATTATCGCCCTCTCGACTTTTATGAAAGCAACGAAATGCTTCGCCGCGTTATCGACAAAATTGGCGATGGCACTTTTGGTGATGGCAGTCGCCAGGTGTTTGCTCCGATCATAGACTCGCTCTTGAACCGAGACGAGTGGATGCTACTTGCTGACTACCAGGCGTATGTGGACGCTCAAGCGAAAGTCAGTGACGCATACAAGCACAAAGACGAGTGGACGAAAATGTCGATTCTCAATGTGGCGCGGATGGGCAAATTCTCCTCTGACCGCGCTATCAAAGAATATTGCGAGAACATCTGGAACGTTCAGCCACTTGAGGTTGTTCTGGAAGACATCGATCCCGTCGCTGCGGTGTGCGCGATCTATTAGGTTGGTTGAGTCTCCTAGAATTGCTAGTCGGCAATAAGCGCCTTTCGCCTTCTGCGACGCTTTGTTGCGCAGTATTGCAACCTCCGAAATTGGCTGACCTCCACCTGTTGGCAATCTCCACCTGCTTAAGGAAATGAAGGTAGAGCCGCATACCTTTTAGGGCTACTATTGGCAAGTGTATGTGCTACTATCTTCTAGTAACTACAATTTGCACTCGCGTGACTACAAATGGGCGACGACAAACAGAAGACCACCAATATCAGTCTTCGCATTCCAGACGATTACCGGAAGCGCCTCCAGTTGCAGGCTGACAAAAAGAGCATCAGCTTCAACGCTCACGTATTGCGGGTTCTGGAAATTCATATGATGAGTTCCGGATTCGGTCCAACCTCGGTCACGTCCACCTCTGGACGGCTCTTCGAGATTCGCTGCGAACCATACGTGGACAATGTCGACGAAACAACCTGGGCCTTCTTTGTCGACGAGCCAAAATTCGAAAAGGAGCGCGCCTACTACGTGATCGGAATCGGAAGAACGATTTTGCGTGACTGGCAGGTGAAAGACAAATCAACAGTCTCCAAGGAAGTTGGATTAGCTTTGCTGAATTATTACAATCGTCGAGGCCTGGAAATCGACCGGCTGGCATGGAATCAATATCCAGGACCTGACAACGATGGTCGGCGTGTGTTGCAAGTTGCTGAAGTACCTGAAACACTTGAACAATTTCTCGACCTATTAATGACCGATAAATGGACGGACAAGTTCATAGAGCAATCGGACAAGAGTCAGGATATTCGAAGAGGTCGGCAGGAATCAGCTTTATACAGGTAACAACGGAAAACGCAGGTCCAGGCAGACAGCTGCAAGGCTTTTCAAAATGGGTCGGGAATCAGGGCAATAGAGCCCACAGGTCGAGGAAGAAATAGTGGTTGAGTACATCTTACTGTTCGCGATTTTTTACACGTGGCACGCCATGGGCATTACCATCGGCTACCACCGATTGCTGTCGCATCGCTCCTTCTCTTGCTCGAAAGCAGTTGAGTACTTCTGGGTTCTTCCTGGGTTCTTAGCTTTCGAAGGTTCGCCAATCTGGTGGGCAACGATTCACCGCGCTCATCACAAATGGGTTGAGACACCGCTGGATCCTCACTCACCACGAGCTCTTGGTTTGAAGTACGCGTTCACGGGCTGGTTGGCTGAGAAGGAATACGCTCCTCACCTCGATCCATACAAGCAGTGCAAAGATTTAGTTGCTGATCCACTCTATCGTTTCCTTGATTTTGGCGGAAGACTTCCACTAGGTCATGCCATGGGCTTCGCTTGCTGCTTTGCTTTCAGATTGGCTTTGTGGGCATTGTTCGGCTGGCAAGTCGCTTTGATTTCGCTGGTAGCAGGTTTCTCAGTTCTCGGCATTCCGTTGCTTCTCAACGTTATTTGCCATTTGCCGAAGTACGGCTACAAGAACTACGCGCTGGCGGATGACAGCGTCAATGTCTGGTGGGTCGGCTTGTTGGCTATGGGCGAAGGCTGGCACAACAATCACCATGCCGCTCCTGGTTCAGCTAGAACCGGCATGTTGCCTCACGAATTCGATGCTACCTGGTTGATGCTCAAATTCATGAAGAAGATTGGTTTGATCTCCCGCATGAACGTTGCTGACCATGATGTCTTGATCGCTCGTGCTGCTGCTGAACTCGCTAAGCAAAACAACATGAGTCCAGTCGAGATGCCTACAGCTCCACTTTTGGTCACCATTGGTGGTGGCAAGAGTGGACCCAGAGTACGTGACTTTGGTGCTAAAAGAGCCGCGGTGCGCAAGCGTCGTGAGCAGAGTAAGCAACTGACCAACTCGTAGACCGAATCACTCTCAAAACTTGAATTCCTGGATAAATTACAATCCAGGAATTTTTTTTGGCACTGCGTGGGCAAATCAATTACGCGCTCAGTAGACAAAATAGCGCTGATTAAACTGTCAAGGTGTTTCAATTAGAAGCACCCCTTTTAGAGAAGTTGCTTGTTAAAAAACAGTCGTACCAATCTATTCCTAATCAGCTTTGCTGCGCTCTTTTTTGAAGTTCTGGTAATTCGCTGGCTTTCGACAGAAATCAGAATTTTTGGCTATTTCAAAAATCTGATTTTGATGGGCGCCTTCGTCGGTCTGGGGCTAGGCTGCGCCAGTGCAAGCTTTGTCTCTGCGGAAAAATCCAACAAAGCATCAGCGGTTGGTGAGTACTTCCCTTACCTTTTATTGCTTCTGACAGGGCTGATTGCGGCAGCTCCATATATCGGTCTCAATCACATCAACTTTGTCTTACAGACCGACGTCTTCTTCTGGTTGCAGAAGGCTGACGTGATTACTACGATCGGACAGCTTTTTACTAACGTAGCCTGGGTTATCGTTCTGTTTCTGCTTGTGGTCAGTGTGTTTGATGCGCTCGGACGGAAACTGGGAGAAGAGCTATCTAAGCAGGAATCTCTCGACGCTTACTCTGTCAATCTTGGTGGCAGTGCGGTTGGAGTTCTTGTTTACAACGTACTGGCATTTTTGCAAACATCCCCCGGAGTTTGGTTGCTGGTTGGCATCGGATCGCTTCTGCCATTTTATAAAAAGCCTTCTCAACTGATCGCCCTAGCTGCCTCTGTCATCATTGCTTTCTGGTCGGTTGGCAACGGCTCCTGGTCGCCTTATTACTGCATCACCACGAATCCATACATGGCCAAGTCCAAGGCGCCAGGCAGTGCGGAATATAAAATTGGCACGCAGATTGACGTCAACCATGTCACGTTTCAGAGAACCATCGACATGTCGTCGGCATTCGTTGACAAACATCCAGAACTGAAACTATTGCCTGAGTACGCGACATACAACGTGCCCTATCAGGTCCGTCAAGATGCGCAAAACGTTTTGGTGCTCGGTGCCGGTTCAGGCAATGATGTTTCGGCGGCATTGCGGCACAATGTCAAACACGTTGATGCAGTTGAAATCGATCCTGCGATTCTCAATTTGGGCAAAACTGAGCATCCAGAAAAACCGTATAGCGATCCTCGTGTCTCGCTCTACGTCAATGATGCACGTAATTTCGTTTCTTCGAATCACACAAAATACGATCTGATCGTTTTTGGATTTGTTGATTCGACTGTCAGTTTCTCGATGCTTTCGTCAGTCAGATTGGATAACTTTCTCTACACCATAGAGAGTCTCAAATTAGCCACCGAAGCCCTTGCACCAGACGGAGTCGCCTCTCTTAGTTTCGCGGCTGGTGCCCCATGGGTCCGAGATCGTTTGTTTCAAATGGTCCAAACTGCGTCGGGAATGGAACCGATCGCTTTAAACAGTCTCTATTCAAACAACAATTCAATCATCATATTGTGGGGACCCGGCGTCAACGCTAGGCGCGCCCAACTAACAGCTCAATTCAAAAACCTGGTCATTCCAGTTTCTCAACTTGTATCGCCGCTGCCTTTGTGCACTGATGACTGGCCGTTTCTCTACCAAAAGGAGCGCGGTCTCACGTATGCATATGGTGCCATGCTCGCTTTGCTGCTTCTTATTGCTGGCTCTTTGACAATATCGCGCTTCCGTTTGAATCCCAAAAGCTTCTTTCACTCGGGGCAATTCTTCCTCCTGGGGGCTGGATTCTTGCTTCTCGAAACAAGAGCAATGCTGGCTGTGGCTGTGCTTTTCGGATCGACCTGGCTGGTAAGCTCAATCGTCATATTCTTGATTCTAATTATGGCTTGGCTGGCCAACTGGGTTGTTCAGCACTATCCCAAATTGGACAAGAAAATCTCATACGTCGGATTGTTAACCTCTCTCGTGGTGTTATATATGGTGCCACTGTCGGCCCTGTCGGGGCTCGATTGGTTGGCCCGATTAGGTGCTGCCGCTCTGGTAATCGGTCTACCGTTCGCATTCGCCGGATTGGTTTTTTCCAAGGCATATGCCAAAGCCAACCAACCAGGAAAAGCGCTTGGTATAAACATCTTGGGCGCGCTTTTGGGCGGATGTTTGGAGTATCTCTCCGTCATCATCGGTACACGAGATCTTGTTATTATCGCCTTCGTCTTGTACACGAGCGCATTTATGGCGGACTACTTGATCAACAAGCAGAGCCAGCAGCAGTAGTCCGAAACAGCCGTCAGATTTTTTACTCGGCTAAGATCTGCAGCTTCCCGGCTGCAATCGTATCTTGAGCGGTCAAATGGTCCGGCGTCACTGCATCCAATAGTTGCAGCTTGCGCTTCGTATCCGCGTCCACAAGGGACAGATAGACAGAGTACTGACCAGGAGTCAACTTCGGCATCTTCAATTCTTCTTCCCATGTCACAGGTTTGCCGGCAATCCATTTTTGAGTTGGAATTTGCGGAGTGTGCAGCGACAGCATCACGGGTTTACCGTTGCCGTCTCTCAATTCCAGTTGCACCTTATAGCTGCTGGCCACGTCCTTATCGAATTGACGACTGGGTCGCATCGCAGGAGCGCTTCCCAGGTTGATGAAGGTGAATGATGCTTTCAAAGGTTGGCCAGATTTGACGTCGGCTGGGAGCGTGATGTTCTGCGAGACTAATTGGTATCCCAATTTCGAACGCAGTTGCTCAAGCGTTTTGACGACGGTGTCATCCTTCGCTGTGAAAAACTGTGAGGGCACTTCAACGAAACTGATGCCATCGTCCAGGGCGAATTTCGATAGTTTATCCAGCGACTCTGCCGTGATCGTAGGCGTCAGGCGGTAACCAGTCACTGTATCCGGTTTGAATTTGAGCAAGACACGATATTGGTCGAAGCCGTGTTTGGCATCTGCGACGTTCTGTCTGGTCAGGTAAACTCGTTGTCCATATCGATAAATCAAATAGTCGCTTATTTCATCGAGAGAGTCTTCACCAGCTCTATTTAACGTTGGTGGGTCGATATCGAAATTAAGCCGGCAGCTGGGAAATGCACGCGGGAAAAGATCCGCTACATATTTCCAGTGTTGAACCAGTTGGCGTTGGTTCATACCAAATTCTGATTTTAGTGAAGTCTCGAGCCTCGCGTGCTCTTCTTTGTTTTCGATGTTTGGAATCACAAGAGTGCCGCCGCTTACGCCACCACCAGTAATGCCGACGCTATGCAACCCTGGATTTTTATCGTAGCGTGATCCAAGTGCGTTGATGAAGTTCGCCCACTTCGCTAAATAGGATGAGTCCCAAAATACCGGCATCAAAAATGGCTTGCCATCAGAACCTGTGTAAGAGACTGACTTGGCTCCCGCATCATAAACCCACTTTGGTGTGTCCGAATCAGTCAAACCACAGGTGGTGACTCTGAGAATGACGGATTTCTTATTTTGTGCGGCTGCTTCCAACAAGTGATCGATCTGCTTCCAGTCATACTGCCCTTCTGTAGGCTCAGCTGCTGCCCATGGCACCATGACGCTCAATCCGTTAACTGAAGGTTGCGAAAGAATGTCTTTGATCAGTGTGTCGTCTTTAATTTGAGCTAGATCGACGACTGCGAATAATCCCAGTTCTTTATTTGAGATCGCGTGGGCACCAGCTATTTCAGTGCCTTTGAAAGATCTCTTTTTGATAATGCGATCTTGCGAGTCGTTTAAATAGGTCTTTTCATGAACTGGGTTGAGGTATTTCAACAACTCACCGGCCTTGTTTTTCGGCCTCATTTTGCCTTCAGGATTCGAGTTATCTGTTGCTGTTTTTTGAGCAGCCTTGTCATCTTGTGCCGCTGTATCTTCAGCAGAGGCTGCTGGACTCAGCGAAATCGTAAGAGCAATTGATGCGTATGCAAGCGAGCGTTTCGTGAACATTTCCTTCTCCGTTCCGGCAAGTGATCTTGATGTGCGGCTGAGTACAGGTGGATTTTGTCATCTGCTTTGTGGAGTTGATTCTACTCGTGATTGGCTTGCAGTGTCTTAAGCTCGTTTATTTTGCCAGACGAGGTTGTTCCGTTTAAGCCCACTGAAACCATTCTCCAGCCCTTGGCCCCATCAGGATCAGTGCGCTCCTGTATTAGCTGGTCAAAAGTGTTAACATTCCGCAGTCCACAGCAGCTTATCAGGCTGCTTTGTACCGGAGAACCCTAATTGAGCCTGACATATTTGGGGCATAGCGCCGTCCAGTTTCAAGTCAACGACTTGACTATCTATGTCGACCCATATTTCAAAGATCCAGTTGATTGGACGACGTTACCCAAGGCTGACCTTGTCATTTTGACCCACGGGCATTTTGACCATGGCGTCTTGTTGTCCGTTCAGCTATACGAGGCGTGGAAGTGCAGCTTTCTGGCACCTCGCACTTTGATTCAGTGGATGCAGCGCAAGTACAAACGCAAGATTCCTGCTGACGCTTTCATGACCATCGCTCATGGCGAGACGGTTCAATACAAAGGTCTTGCCATTACCGCTATTCCAGCGCATCATCCTGTCAACCGCATGGGAAAAACGATTTTGCGCCTCTTCGCACGCTCGTCTGCACCCGGAAAGCCCGTCAACGGCTACTATTTCAATGGTTATTACCACGCCGGCGATACCATCTATACAGCTGCCATTCCGGAAGCTCTGGCAAATAAGCAGATTCACACTGCCTGTTTACCGATTGGCGGCAAATATGGCGTCGCCTCTCCCGCCGAAGCTTTGAAAATCGCCGAGCAGATCGGAGCCACTCGCATCGTGCCGTTGCATTGGCAGGCACTAGTAGAACAGGTCCCTTTTCGTTATCAGTCGTCTGATCTGGTTAAACATGCGAAGGACAGCGCTACTAAGGTAATCATTTGTCCGCTCGCTATCGGCGAACTTCTAGAACCAGTCGGCGTTAGCGAAGTTGTGCCCACAAATCCAGACTCCAAATTAAAGCGATAAGAGGTCGGCAATTGCTTGGAATCTTCCCTGCACTGCACAATTTCATCTGTTCTGGGTAAAACATTAAGAGGGGCCACTGGCGGCGTATTTGTCTCTGACGGGATTTTCCCGGATGCAGGGACGGCAAAGTGAAAGTTCGATGCTACAGAACCAACGGCAGGATAATCGCCATAACATTCGTTTGCCAAATCAGGCGACGATACCGGACTTGAAGCAGATCTACGCTCTCCAGGCGCAGGCTCAATCTCACTCTGGGCGCACTGTGGAACTGCCTTTCGGCGATGCTCCGGAAGACTATATTTTGACCATCTTTCGCGACAAGACTAAAGGAGATTGGCTCTGGATGCTCTATCGCGGCCACGGTAGTGATTCGTTTTTGGAATGGAGTTATGTCACGCCGGATCCAGGTGTCATCCATAATGTGATCAGCGCGCAGTTCCCGGGCGCTTCCCTGAAATCAATCGTTCTGCCAGAAGAGACTTCACGAGCTGATTTTGGACCACAAAATGCTTACGAAGCGCTGAAAGCAAGTCAAGTGACTACCAGCAACTACGATCAGCAGTCGCTTTCTGCAAGCCAAGAGCGACAGTCATCGACAAGCGGAATGTCTAGATTGCAGCGACCCACGCTCGAAGGCGAGTTGGAAAATCTTTCCGTACCCAACCTTTTGCAGTCTATAGCGATGGGAAAAATGACTGGTCGCTTGGAAATTGCCTCTAATACAGATGTGGCAAACGTCCACTTTTTTGAAGGTTCTCCGCTGCATTGCTCGATGCGAGGTGTTGAAGGAGACGCAGCGATAATCGAGTTGGTGGGTTGGGGTTCGGGAGCATTCCGTTTTTATCCTGAACCGAAGCCTCGCGTCGAGACCGTCAAGAAGCGGCTCGACTGGCTGCTGATGGAAGGTGCCGCCTTTGACGATCAACAGAAATTTCTCAACACCCGTGGTCTAACCCTGGAATCTTTCGTGGTTCGCAAACATAACAACATCACTGAATCGATGTTTGAACAGAGTGTTGCCAAAGGCGCATGCAACGATCTGCGGCTGCTCAAGGGCTTTTATCAATCCGTCGATAGTAAAAGTACACTCGTCGAAGTTTTGCGCCGCCGACCGCTGCCTAAAATTGATTGGGTTCTGGTCTTGTATACGCTCGTCAGTTGCGACCTGGTTCACTTCATTGAAAACTTGCCGGAAGCCCCAAAACAAGCCGTGGCAGGAGTTCCTGTTGTTGATTGGCAGGTCGTGCGTACATTTGAAAAGAGCATGCTTCGTGCGGATACCGAGTTGTACACATATCCAGCCTTCCTTTATTTCCTGGAAAAAGAATTTGCCCGCTTCGAAAGATTCAGCCAACCCTTTTCGATCATCATTATTGAAGCAAGCCTACGCAACGCAAAAAATCCAAAAATCACCGATCCACTTCCCTTGCGTGCCGTAAAAGAAGTAGCCAAGCGCGTTGACCGCTTAAAAAGAAAAACTGATTTGCTCGGGCACTACGAAACTTTTGGACTGGCGCTTTTGCTGCCGTTGACCGATGGCACGTCGGCGCGCAGCTTTGCGTCACGACTCGCTGATGTGATTGTCAGTACGCCTCTCTCAGACGAAATCGACACAGCTTCCTTGATACTCTCAATCGGCACTGCCAGCATTCCTGAGAGCTGTCAGGATCTTAGTGCAATGTTGGCTATGGCTAGACCGACTAAAGCTTGATTTGCCGGGAATAACAACAGAGTCCAATCATCCATTCGGTACTCATGTAGTTTAAAAGCAGAAGGAATTGAAGTTTTAGCCGCGCATTTATAAAGCTTTGTATAAGTTTATTAATCTTACTAACGCACATTGTCATCATTGGAACAAGGCGGGCCGGCGTTTAATATAGAACGGGTAAAAGTCTCGGGTCTCACCGTTTACGACGGAGACCCAAGTATAATTCCGTTGGGTCTCCAGCTTTTATAGCTTTTACAGGAGCATAGGGAGTTTATAAGATGGGTAAGTCAGTAGGCATCGATTTGGGAACCACTAACTCAGTGGTAGCCGTTATGGAAGGTGGCCAGCCGACCGTGGTTTCCAATGCTGAAGGAGGGCGAACGACGCCGTCTGTAGTTGCATTTACTAAATCCGGTGAGAGATTGGTCGGACAATTGGCACGACGCCAAGCAGTGTTGAACCCGGAGAACACTGTTTATTCGATTAAGCGCTTTATTGGGCGCAGATTTAGCGAAGTGGAATCAGAAAAGAAAATCGTCTCTTATAAAGTCAAAGAGGGCGGTGATGGCGGTTGTAAGGTCGCCATTCAAGGCAAGGATTATTCGCCTGAAGAAATTTCGGCAATGATTTTGCGCAAGTTGAAAGAAGATGCCGAGAAATATCTCGGCGAAAAAGTAACCAGTGCTGTAATTACAGTTCCTGCTTATTTCAACGACTCGCAACGTCAATCGACGAAAAATGCAGGCACGATCGCCGGTCTGGAAGTGCTTCGTATCATCAACGAGCCTACGGCCGCAGCACTTGCTTACGGTTTGGACAAAAAGGAAAACGAGACGATTCTCGTTTTTGACCTCGGCGGCGGCACATTCGACGTGTCCGTACTCGAAGTAGGCGACGGCGTTTTCGAAGTTAAAGCAACTTCTGGTGATACTCACCTTGGTGGCGACGACTTCGACCATTGCATCGTCACTTGGGTCGCAGACGAGTTCATGAACCTTGAAGGCATCGACCTTCGCAAAGACAGACAAGCTTTGCAACGTCTGACTGAAGCTGCTGAAAAAGCGAAAATTGAACTTTCGTCGGTGATTGAAACTAACCTTTCACTGCCATTCATCACAGCTGACGCAACCGGTCCAAAGCATTTGGAAATGAAGTTGACTAGAGCTCGTTTCAACGAACTAACTCGTCACCTTGTTGAAAGATGCCGCGCACCGATGGAACAATCTTTGAGAGATTCGAAGCTGAGCTACGAAGCACTCGATGAAGTTGTGTTGGTTGGTGGTTCGACTAGAATTCCTGCTGTTCAAGAACTCGTAAAGAGCTTGACCGGCGGTAAAGAGCCAAACCAGAGCGTCAACCCTGACGAAGTAGTTGCTGTAGGCGCCGCCATTCAAGCCGGTGTTCTCGGTGGTGAAGTTAAGGGCGTAGTTCTCCTAGACGTCACTCCGCTTTCTCTCGGAATCGAGACTATGGGCGGCGTTATGACCAAGTTGGTGGAAAGAAATACAACAATTCCAACACGTAAATCGGAAGTGTTCTCGACAGCCGACGACAACCAAACTGCAGTAGACATCTATGTCTTCCAGGGTGAACGGCCGATGGCTCGCGATAACAAACTGCTAGGAAACTTCCGACTGGACGGAATTCCACCAGCTTCCAGAGGGCAACCTAAGGTTGAAGTTACGTTCGACATCGACGCAAACGGCATCATGAACGTTACCGCGCGCGACCAGTCGACCGGCAAAGAACAGAAAATCACGATTACTGCCAGCACAAACATGTCGAAAGACGACATCGAGCGCTTGGTCAGAGAATCCGAAAGCCACGCTAGTGAGGACCGTCGTCGCAAAGAAGAAGCAGACGTACGCAACGAAGCCGATAGCATTTGCTACGCGGTGGAAAGGCACGTTCGCGAACTCGGCGACAAGGTCACACAGGGCGAAAAGGCACGAGCCGAAATGTTGGTCACAGATCTGCGCCAGAAGCTCAAAGACGACGCCGATCAGGAAACCATCAAGAGCATCATGAACGAACTCCGAGGCGCATTGGTACTGTTGCAACAAGCATCAACCATGCACGGAGGAGGCGCCAACGGTGAAGACGGCGGCGATCCAAACGGCGCCGAAGGCGCTGCCACCGGTGGTGATGGCGGATACGGTGCTGGATATGGCGCCGGTGGTGGCTCCGATGAAGTAGTGGACGCTGAGTTCCACGCTTCTGAAGATTAAGTCGCAGACAATCAGAATAATAAAAGCGCTCACGAAAGTGGGCGCTTTTTATTTATGCCGGGCAGCTTGCTGCATAGGCTATCTTCCTAGTAGTTGGTTGATAACCACTTTGCAATGTTATCCTAAGTATAAGACGTAGCTTGAGCGATCAATCTTTGAAGCTAGATGGGAGATCTGATCTTGGGCGTTAGTAGAAAAATTTTGGTCTCAATCGCTTTCCTAGCGCCATTCTTTATGGCCATGGCGTCCATGGCAGATCCAGGTTTTTCGAGAGTGGCTCAGTCGACTACTGCGGATATCGGCACGTTGGAACGGCGCTATTTTGGTCGTGTCTACGACAAAGACGCTACCGATAAACGTATTCAGCGTCTTGAACTGCTGCTCTTTGGTGCCACTCAAGATGGTGGAATGGTTGAACGCCTAGATCGAATTCAGGAGTCCGCCGCTGAACATGCAAAACCGGCGAAGTCAAACCTCTCCTTGGCTGCCGATACAGCTTCGATAGCAGCATTAGAACGAAAAATCCTCAAGAAAAGCTTTGATGCCGAAACACCGATGCAGCGATTAGGTCGATTGGAATCCAAAGTTTTTGGTCAGGCTTCGCCTTCGATGAGCATTGGCGATAGAGTTTTTCGCTTGAAGAAGATCCTCAACGTCGATACTCCCTCGATTAGTCGTCTGCCTGTCTCACCTGAACTGGGTGGCATGGGCGCCATCGGCAGACTGGGAGTGGACAGCGGCGACAACGACCTTGCCTCTCCCTTTGGTAGTTTCTCGTATGCACCGTTTGCCCTCGGTCGCGGCGACGACATGGCGCAACAGATGAACGAGATGATCAAGCAATTGAACAAATCTTTGCGCGGAATTCACAGGCTGCCTGACGGCGCACCAAATGTCTCGCCGTTTTCAGGGCCCAACGTTTCGCCATTCTCTCAACCAAACGGAACACCCTTCGTGCAACCATTCCGTGTCACCCCGCAACCAAATCGCGACACTGAGTTGCCACCATATTTGGATCCCAATAGTATTTAGCTTGCCACTACTATTGGTGGCTTTCTGAAATTGTGCGCGGGCAGAGCGCGCTTTTATCCACTCTCCCTTTCTAAGCGATATTTAAGCCATCCGGCGCTCATATTAACCGGCTTTAGCGTTTCCTCTTGCCACAACCACTAAAATAGTCAAGTGTTAGCCATCAGTGCTGAAATCCTTAGCCGAGACTGAGTTTGCCGAGTACCGCCGAAATCAAGCGTCCGAGCCCCGCTCCTGCAGGGCTGGATGCAAAGCAAAAGTCCTACGCAAAGAAAAAGGGACTGCAAACCGCCGCCTGCTGGGCGATCGGCTTGTTTGTGGCCGTCAATGGCGCGCTGGCGGTGACCGGACTAGATAAAAAACCGGTTAGAGGTGCAGCCAGTGACTCTACGCGCGATTTGTGGAGCGGAACTGGCTCAATTGATCTGGCTATCAATGGACTGGCGGAGCTGAAAAAACGCCCGACAGTGATGCTGCTTGGCTCGTCTTTGATCATGCATCCCTTCTGGGCCATGGACGCTGAGAAGAATCCTCATTTGCCTGACATTTTTCACTACCACGGCTCAAACGCACTCGAGGACAAGCTGGCCGAGGTCGGAGCACCCAAGCAACGCGTCTACAGTCTGGCAATCTTCGGTGAAATGATTTCGGACGCATACATTTACGTGAACGACTTCATGAAAGGTGATAAAAAGCCTGATCTTTTGATGTTCGGAATTGCACCGCGCGATTTCAGCGACTCCGACCTGCCAGCACCAATGGCCACCTTCACATTCAAGCGCTTAGTTGGAATGGATAATTTCCCTCGTTACGCCGAGTCCTTCTTGCCGGGCTGGAACGACAAAGCTGATTTCGTCGCCAGTCACTCTTGTTTTTTCTACGGCAAACGATGGCGTTTGCAACACGAAGTGCAGCGCGTCGTTGACCGTTTTTATAATCTTGCTGGAATTCCGAAAGACAGTGGCGTAGTGGCTGCCAAAGCGGATCCGGATAAGAATACAGCTGGTTTTATGCTCACAGGTTCAGCTCAAGAACGCTGGAGTAATAGCGTCAAGGAATACCGCCGGCGGTATCACGGTATCGGTGACAAAGACTTGAGTATCCAGGAAGGGTTCCTCGATAAAGTGCTTGCAGTTTGCGCCGAGCGGCATATTAAGGTCGTTCTCGTCAACATGCCTCTGTCACAAAAGAATCGTGACTTGATGCCACCAGAATTCTATAACGCCTATAGATCAAAAATAGCGACGGCGGCGCAACGACCTGACGTTAAACTCTTAGACCTGGGCGATTCGCCGGACTTCACTGAAGCAGACTTCTGGGATACAGCGCACCTAAACCACTTTGGTGGCAGAAAGCTGATTAATCATATTGCTCCTGCCATAGCCGAACAGTTGAATAGCCACTAAACGTGGTGCGGCAGGCAAATCGAGATCGTCGGTAAAAGCCCGTCTTTAGCCATCTGGTGAGATTGGCGGGCGGAATTTATGTTGCTTTCTTTAGTAAATCGTTCGCGGTCAGAATGGATGTCGTTAATGACATTGTCGATATTTACCTGAGCAGGCGTCGCTGAATCGACGGCCGCTCTGTCGTTCTGTGACATAGCACCTCTGCTTGCTGAAGCAGCTGTTGAAGTTATGGTAGGGCAGGAATGAACAATATCGATATCTTGTGAAATTCTCGTGGCACGACGAAAATTTATCCGCCGCAGACTACTGCGGTTCTTGTACGCTGATCGATTTGATGTGGTCGCCTTTGGCGATTTTGTTCACCACATCCATGCCACTGAGAACGCCACCAAAGACAGCGTATTGATTATCCAAATTTGGTTTTGGACCAAGCGTGATATAGAATTGGCAGCTTGCCGTGTTTGGGCTGGAGCCGAAGCGGGCCATGGCTACCACTCCCGCCGTGTTGTGTCGCAGTTGGGGGCTGATTTCCAACGGCACGAAGCGCGGCTGACCAGTGCCTGGCGGGATGTATAAACCTGTACCTGTGCCTTGTGGGCAGCCACCCTGGATGCAAAATCCCGGCTCAACCCGATGGAAAGTCAGTCCGTTGTAGAAGCCTTTCGTGACCAGATCGATGAAGTTTTCAGACGTTATCGGTGCAAGCTTCCGAAATAGCCGAATCGTGATGTTGCCTTTGTCCGTTTCTATTATTGCAATTGGATCCGGTTTGTTTGGATCTGGCATCACGGCTGGCTTGAACATCGCGGCGCCGGGATTACCCTGGCCGCGCGGAATGATCGGATTGTTGGGATTGGCGGCGCCCGTTGGAGGTGGCTGTGGAGTGCCACTGTTGGCCGGTCGTTGTGCGGCTCCAGCCAATCCTGGTGCGGTCGCAGTGGTCGCTCCTGCCCCGTCCATCCCGGGCGCTGGCGTGCTGGTGGCGCTGGTTGTCGATACAGTGGGCATGGTTGTTGATGATGGCAGCGTCACATCCGGCGGAATCATATCCGTAGAAAGCTGCGCCTGAGCGCCAGTTGCGAACATTCCCGTGCTAACCGCTAAGGTCATGATCGGCAGATATTTCGACCAACGTAATTTCATCGCTCACCCAGGAAACCTATCTCCATTGTAAGAGTACTTTAGGAAAATTGCCCGTCCGAAATGGTTCCCGGCGCCTCTTGCCTGCCTCGATTTTATTCCAAGACTGATGCACGCGCACTACTTGTGGTGCACGGCAGCATCATCCTTTAAAACTCGAAATCAGTCAGCACCGTAACATGCGGATGCAAACTCAGATATGACGCCGGAATATTTGCGTCTACGGCTCCTAGCAACGCCTGCTCCAAAATATCTTTTTTGTGAGCGCCACTGGCAATGAGAATCAATTTGCGGCTGTTCAAAATTGTTCTGATACCCATCGTTACTGCGCGATATGGAACCGTTGTAGTGGCTGAGAAATAAGATTGATTAGCTTTACGCGTAGATTCAGTCAACCAAATGCTGTGAGTCCAGCTTTCAAGAGCTGTACCCGGTTCATTGAAAGCGATGTGTCCGTTGGCGCCCAAGCCGAGGATGGTCAGGTCCAATCCGCCTTGAGCCTCTATCAGCGTGTCGTAATCATCGCAGGCGCTCGGGTTGAATTTGTTCTTGTTTTGAACGTTGGTATATTGATACAGATTCGTCTGCAGGAAATGCTGAAAGGTGATGCTCTCATCGGCATCTACATACTCATCTAAAGCGAAGCATTTCGTCTGAGACCAATCGATTTTCTTCTGTTTCGACCAGTCCGCCAAAAACTTATAGCAACCGAGCGGCGAATTACCAGTCGGTAAGCCAAAGCAACTGCTGGGCTTGCTGCGTATCTGCGCCGCTACTACCTCAGCGATTTCCTCGCTCAATGCCTCGTATTTCTCTACTATTACAGTCTTCTCTTTCTGCATTGGATTTCTCGAAGACAACTTGAGCATCCTGGTGCATGCAAATTGCCGCTCAACTATATTATCTGACCGCCTAAACTGTCGTGCTAAGGATTAGAATGTCGGTAAGGAAAACATGTTTCAATGTTTTCAGATGATCATAGAACGAGTCGGGCGCGGTTTTGGTAATGGAATCAAAAGCTCTAACAATTTTCGCAGCCGCAGCAATTATCGGAAGCACACTAACTTCAATGTTGGCCCTTCCCGCTCCAGCCCAGTACGGCAGAAAGCTGCCCCGTGCCGGGTTTGGAGGCACTCCAGTGAACAGAGGCGGTGGGGGCAATCCGCTACCTCGCGTCAACGGCCTCCACCTTATTGATGGGGTGGACCAGGGTCCTCTTCCACCTCAATCGGTCGGCGGTAACGCCGGCGACAATGGACCTTACAACCCCGGCGAGCAAGCCGTAAATTGGGAGCGAGTGCGCTGGGAAGCAAAGAAGATGCCTCTCTTGATATGGCTAAGCCCGGGACTGAAGCTGCCCGAATGTCCGTTCTCCCAAATCCAAAGCACGCGGGTGGACCAGGTCACCGAAATGCTTCAGAGCCCTGCGCCTCTGGCAGTTACTCAATGCAATGGCTGGACGCCCGAAGTTAATGACCAGGTAGCTGCAGGAATCGAACAATGGCGAGAATTCGAGAAAGAAGGGTTGTTTAGCTTCGCGTTCACTGATGACCCGCACAACGCGCACATCTTGATATTTTTCACCGACAACTTTAAGGAGTCTGATTCGCCAGGCGGCATCGCTGTTGGCGGAATTACATCTGCTCAGATTTATCCAATCGCCCAGGCTCAGAAAGTGAAAATTCGCCAAAAGCCAGTGATCATCGAACTTTCCACGATGGTAAACGGCACGCCGCCGAAGATGCAGGGTGCATCAGCGCATGAATTCGGTCATGCTCTGGGCATTAAAGCGCATAGCCAGGGCATGTGGGACATTATGAACATCAATCGAGTCAGCAACTACTTGTCGCCCGCCGACAAAGCGACAATCCGCTATCTTTACCACAAGCCCGTGCAATGGGTCATGTGATACCGTAAGTGGTGCTTTTGTATGTGCTCTTGCTTGCTTCTCAGTTGTTCAGTCGGGCAACCTAGGCACTTTCGGCACAAACTTGTAGAGTCGCCAGATGAATCCTCGCTGCTGCAGCAAAAACAGATTTTTCATATCTAGAGTTTTTGGCGTAATCTCTTTCACCAGTTCGCTGTTGTCGAATAATTCTTTGAAGAATTTGCACTCACGAGGGTATTTCTTTGGCTCAGCTAGATACAACGGACAGTGATTGTCTGTCCAGATAAAGTACTTGTATCCCTGGTCGTAAATTTCGAATGGCGATTGATATTTGCCACCATTAGCATGGTCGAAGTAACTTGGATCCCACAACACATCCAGCACCTTGTAGTTGCTTTTGTGACCTCCTTCCCACACTCCAACGAAACACACAGGTGTTCCGTGAGGAATTGTTTTGTTGAACCATTCGTAAAACTCGATGTCGGTGCTGATGTACGCTCTGGCAAAGTTATTGCGGCACATAGCCAGGAATGGATCATGCTCGATACTGAGCATAAAAATAACCAAAACCGCTGCATAGGTCATCGAGCCTACTTTGGCTCCGCTCAAATTTGTAAGCTTCTGGTGCAGAAAAGCACCGCAAAATGCCAGTCCACTGCCGGCAAATAATGAAAACATTGGCACTGCAGGAACCAGCCATTTGACTGCATGAAAGGCGTGGAGACTGGTTCCGACCAAAATTGCCAGCGTGTAAACCGCCAGAGTGATCGCTAAAAACTGTCTCTTCCAAACGGCAATCGCCACTCCCAGCCAGGCAAAAACGCACTGTGGTACATAAAACTGTTCTGGAATGCCAAATTTCATGTACCAGATTAGGTTCTCCAGGGGACTCAGACCATCGCATCCGAGCCCATGTGCTGCTTTTTCTTCTACGAGATCTTTGATCAAAGTGCCCTGATCGATGAACACATACGGTGAAGTTGCGGTAAATGTGATCGCTGCCAGAGCCAGTCCGTATGCCATCATCAGACAACTTCGCAGGCGTGCGACCGAATCTTTGTTCTGATAGATCAAGGCTGAATTTATAAACAGAAACACCGGCAACACTGCCAGCGAAGGCCACCTGCTTGAGACCGCCAGTCCCATGGAGATGCCGAACAGAGTTTGCATCGCTAGAGAAGGTTGGCGATAGATCTTCAGGCATGCATAAATTGCCAGAAGCGAATAGAAGAGTGCTGATGCGTCCGAACGCAGAAGTTGGGTCCAGGAAACTAACAATGGGCTGATGGCGAAAATCCAGATGGAGAATAGACCCACCGTTTTGCTGAACGCTTCTTTCCCAATTGCATAAACGAGAGGGATGCTCGCGACAAACAAAAACACATTCAGGTAACGCGGAATGTAGAAGAGAACGAAAACGTTTTCGTACATGAATTTTTGAACGTCGAAATCTGGATTTGAAATAGCACCATGAAACAGTGCGGCGTTCAGAAAATGAAAATAAGCAGCCAGCGGATAAATTAGCGTCGAACCAGGATGTGCCAGCCAGTGCGGGTTGAGATTACCTGAATAAACCATATTTAGTGCCGTCGAAACGGATAGCGCTTCGTCGAATTCGGGCCGAAATGGACTATCCCCAGTCAGCCCCCAAACCATACAAGCGAAGGTTAAGAGCATGCATGCCGTGATTGCGATTTTTGTAGCCATCTATAAGCTCGAGCCTGCCTAGCTTTTCGTCATCAATATTCCCAATTCTAGTATTTGCTCAATCGCGTCAAGAAATGGGACCGTTGACGTTGTATCTGCAGCGCTGGCGAATTGAGGCGATTGCTTCCATTGTCCAGTAGTGATACAGTCGATCGCCCGTCCAATAATCGCTTAACGGAATCAACAGAGCCAGATCATCAGGCTTGCCCATTCTAGCCATTGCCCCGAGCGCATTGGTTCTGGCCGGTGACTTCGAGTTGACGATTTTTCGCAGTATCGGTAAGCATTTTTCTTGTTCTATGGCGCACAAAATATCGACCGCATTGCGGCTGGTTTGATCCGGTCCAAATGCCATTTTCTCCAATTGCTGACAAACATGCTTGCCACCAATAGACTTGAGGGCCTCATCTGCAACGTAGCCATCGTACTGATAGTTCATCTCATTGAGATGAGCGAGAATCTGATCGGTAGCTCGTTCATCCTTCAACTCTCCGAGCTGAACAATGATCCAGTCTTTGGCCAGGTGCGGCAGTGAGGGATTGTTTTTCAGTGCATCGATTAAAAAGGTTCCGTCTCTTCCGTTGTTGCTTTTAAGGAGCGGTTGAATGCTCTTCCAAGCAGAAAGGGCAGGAGTATTGGCAAGTAGTTGGCTGACCGTCTCGAAATCTTTTTTATCGCCAATCCAAGCTAATTCGAGCAACACAATCAATTGATTTTGTTGCTCGGATTCATTCTTGTACTTGACGCTTTTGATCTGATCAATTAGGTGCGCTGCCGCTTTTTGTCGAGCTGCAGTGCTCAGTTTTGCAATCCCGAATGCCGCCATGCGATTGGCTTTGAAGAAGAGGGAATCTCTGCGATCCATAAGTTTGATCATGCTATCGAGACAATCGTCGTGTTGCAATTTTTGTAGAATGTCGGCCGCATCAGTGGCCTCGAGATAATTGCCGGTTGTAGCATCTTCTGATATCAGCGGCAGCAAAGACTTTCGAATTGCGTCCTTCTCTGCGCTTGTTGTATGTGGTATCGCTTTCAGTGCCGACCACCTGCGCACATATCCATCTTTCCTGTTGCTCAGGATCTCTTCAACATAAAGTGCCGTTGCTTCTTTGTATTTGCCCGCATCATACAGTTCCTCCGCCTGCTGGTAAGCCGTCTTCGGGTGTGACGACACGGCTCTAGCAGGGGACTTTCCTCGTCGTTTCGATACGTAATCCAGGGCACTGTTTTTTATATCGGCAAATCCATGTTCGTACGCCTTTTCAATGCAATCATCTACGCCGACATCACCTGGATAGTAGTAAATCAATCGCGTCAAGGCGGTGCTTCGCAAAGATCGATCAGGTGATGAAACGGCAGCAATCAGATAAGGCAGAGCTCGGCGATCACCAGTGCACGCCATCCAATCCAGCAGTTCATGCTTGGTGTCCCAGTCTGCTTTGTCATAGAGTTTAGTGATGATGGGAAAATTGTTTTTGTCTCTCATTTGCGATATCGCTGCGAGAAACTCTCTTCTGAACAGTAAATTGGCGTCTTGTCTAAAGGAGGCTTTGCAGCGACTAGCGGGGTTCTGCACCATCTCACTCAAAGCTTGCAGTCTTTCTTTTTCCGAAGTCAATGCGAAGATTTTCGACAAACAGCGGGTCGCCGAAATTTTGTCAGCGTCGTTGTAGATTTCAGTGGCGCGCAGCTCCGCAGCTCCTTCCGCGGGTGAGAAGAAGACGAGGGCTGGTTTCACGTCTGTGTCGGTCGGAAAGATGCCGGGCAGATGACGCTCAAGCGGAATCGCAAGCGTAGTGCCGGTAATTTTCTTGTCGCCTTTCAAAGTCTCTTTCACCAACAACGTGGCGCCGCCACCGCTGCTGCTGGCTCTGCGCAACATGCCAACACAGATCGTATCGGCGTTGTGCCAGTCGTCAGAGATTGATTGTGACTGTCGTTTGTCTGCCGCGCTATGCATGTTTACTGTGGTTGCAAAAGCCAAGTCAGGCTGCGTAGATATGAAGAGAAACACGAATGCTCCTAATGTTATCGAAAACTTCTTCTCAATGGACATCTTCAACTGAGAATCCTCGTTAACCACAGCTCATTCGCCTCGCCAACTCGAACTTAACACGGTCAGTAATCTTCAGTACACGGAATTCCCCTGATCAAATTGTAGGGCTTCCTCTTTTTTTGAGGGCGCCTGATTCTGTTCATGCTGCGAGGCATCACTCAAACGGTTAGCATTGGGCACGAATTTATAGAGCCTGAAGGTTGGACCCTGCTGCAGTATTGGCAAGAAATTGGGGACCACAAGCAACCTTGGCGAAAATTCTTTCACGACTTCAGCGTTAGCAAAGAGCTCTTTGAAAAACTTGCATTCGCGAGGATAGCGTTGCGGTGCGGCCAGGTAAAACGGGCACTGATAGCTGGTCCAGGCAAAATATTTATATCCCTGGTGATAAATGTCGAATGGCGACACATATTTGCCACCATGGACCCTGTCGAACCAATTAGGATCCTGGATCACGTTCATTAACTTGTAGCGCTCAGTGTGACCACCATCCCAGGCGCCGACGAAGCAAATTTTTGTGCCTACTGGAATGTTGGCAAATGTCCATTCGTAGAATTCGTGATCTGTGCTTGCCAGCATTTTGTGGCTATTTGAAGTGCAGACAGCAATGAATGGGTCATATTCGATGTAGCCAATGAAAAGCACTGCCATAACGGTGCACAGGACTGTGGCTGTTTTGTCTTTCATTTTAGTCCAGAGCATCTCATGTAAATAAGTACCAATCACCGCAAGTGTTTGACCAGCGAAAAGGGCGAGTAGTGGCAGAATTGGTAGCAGCCACTTATCAGTATGAAACAGATGGAGACTGGTTCCAGTCAGTATCGCCAGTGTATACACGGCCAGTACGCTTGAAAGATAGTTGCGTTTCCAAAAGCCGATTGCGATTCCAATTGCAGCTAGAGCCGATTGTGATAAATAAAATTCGAGAGGTATAGCATGGTTTATGTACCACATGAAATTACCCAACGGTGGCAGTCCGTCGCAACCAAGTCCGTGAGCCATTTTCTCTTCGAGCAAATTTTGCATCAAGGTCTCAGGAGTGAGAAAAACGTACGGTGATGTCAGTGCAAAAGTGATACCAGCTATCGCAAATCCATAACCAGTGAGCGCCAGAATTTTTAATCGGTCCTTTGCCGACCTGCGGTTTTTCCAGAGCAGCGCTGAATTGGTCATAACGTAGACCGAAAATATTGCTAGTGACGGCCAGCGACTGGAGACGGCAAGTCCAATAAATATCGCAGTCAAAGTCTGAAATTTGTAGCAGGGCTCTTTGTAGGAACGAATGCAAAAATAGATTGCCACCATCGAATAAAACAGTGCCGAAACATCCGAACGAAGGATTTGCCCCCACTTCATTAGCAGTTGGCTGATAGGAAACATCCAAATTCCCATCAGGGCAGCGTTTTTACCAAAAACTTCTTTGCCGATCTTGTATAACACTGGAATCGAGCCTACGATCAGCAAGACGTTCAAATAGCGCGGTAGATAACAGAGCACAAAGATGTTGTCGAACATCAGGTTTTCGATGTTCGCCGAAGGATCTGCCAGCACTCCGTGAAAGTATGTCGCGTTTAAAAAGTGATAGTAAAAGCAGAGCGGATAAATAATTGTAGAGGCCGGATGCCCCAAATATCGAGGGTCTAGATCGCCTCGCTTAATCATGCCCAGCGCCGCTGTCACGACCATCGGCTCATCGCCCTCCGGCCTGGATGGGCAATCACCAGTCAAACCCCAGACCGTAAAGACGCACGTGAACAGCATCAGGCTAACAATTGTGACTCGCGTCCACATCTATGCTTACACTTCAGAATCCACTCGCTATATTCCACACAGAAAGAGCCACAAACCTGGCTGTTCCGCTTGATTAACGGCAAACACGTTTCTGATTATTTCAACGAGATTGGCACGGTTAAGTGCAATTCGCGCTCGGTGCCTTGCCCCGGCAGCATGTCTGGAATATACAGATCGGCAGTGGGGCTGAGATTGTGACCAGGAACTTTGATGACGCCGTGCAGTTCGCCGTTTGGCGGAACGTTCTTAGAAGGGAAAGTGATTTTCACCACGCGTTGCGGCTGTCCCGTCATGTTGATGATAGCTGTGGTTGGAGACGGCACAGATAGTGCGATTTGCTGATCGTTGTGCAGGACGACGTTGAGTTTGATATCCAAAGGGGATGGCTTGACGCCCTCGAGCTCGAGTCTTACTGCCCCTAATGACGACTGATGATTGGTCGAAATTGGCGGTTTAAGAGCTGCTTGCAGTGCGCTTTGTGTTTCCGGAGGCAATGTGGCGGCATATGCTTGTAGTGCGGCTGCGGAGTTTGGAAGATTGGCCAGGGCCGATTGAAATCCTTCCGAGCTGGTCAATGATGGTGGCAGTGATTGCATTGAAATCGGACTCTCGATCGGTGTTTCGGCCTGAAGCGTGGGCTGCCCTCTCATCGCGGTCAACTGTTTCTGTGCTTCCTGAAGCTGTGATTGCAGTTGCTTGTTTTGTTCTGCCAGGCTTGGAGCTGCAGAAGCGGTTTTTGCAGTTGGTGTTGCCGAACCAACTTTGGTTTTGGCGCGCTCATACAACTGATTCATATCATTCTTGGTCAGCAGTTTTCGGGTTTTGAATGCCGGTTTAGCTTGCCCAGACAGGTTTGCTAAATTCTCATTAGTGGCTGCCCGAGCCACTAATGCTCCGATCGAGTCGGGTGCTGCAGCGGCGGCGACGGCTGCTGGTGGTGGTGCCACTGACGCAGCCGTTGGAGCCGCTGCGGACACTGCAGCAGGTTTTGCCGCACCAGAAGATGAAGCGCCGATGCTGGCTAAGAGGCTGTTGACACTGGCTAAATTTGAGCTGGCTGAGGCCAAGACGGGGTTCTCTGCAACCATACTGGCACTTGAAGTTGCGGCGGCAGGCGGCTCAGTCAGTCCTTTCAAAATCGCATGGGCTGCGTCTTCCTGCTGTTGCGATTGCGCTTTTTGCTGCACGCTGTAATTTCTCAGGCTCGTCAAGAATCCTGACATACTCGCTACTTGCGGAGCCGAAGACAGCGCCGTCGCTTTGGGGATACCCTCCAGCGCCATTGCCGGTGGTGCTTCTTGAACACCGCCGTTAAATGCTTGTCCGGCCGAGACAGAATTTCTAAATGATGGTGCTAATGGTGGTGCCAGCCCCGGCAACAATGACGTCGGCGCAGCAGCTGCAAGTCCAATCAAGCTCTTGGCCGCGTCTGTATTGTTGGGATCATCCTTGAGGACGCCCATATACCCTGCGTGGGCTTGATCGTGGTTGCCTAGTTTTTCGCTCAATTGAGCTTGATAGAGTTTGAATGAACTATCGCCGGGACACAATTTGACGGCTTCCGAAACCTTATCGTGTGCCTCTTGCAGGGCACCGGCAGCTTCGAGATTGTGGGCTGCGTCAACAGCGTGATGCGCTTCCTGCCTGGCTAGCGCTAACTTGAAGCTCTGTCTGGCAGCGGGAAGATTAGCATTGTTTGGATCGATTTCGACTACCCTTCGATACTCTGACTGCGCAGATTGAAGGTCACCGCTCAATTGATGGGCGCGAGCCAGACCGAGATGGCTGTTCACACTTTGTGGATTGGTCGTCACTTGTTTCTGCCACAATTCAATCAGATTTTGTGAGGCAACCTTATCGTTCGGGTTAACCACGAGAGCTCGACTTAAATCTGAATTGGCACCAACAATGTCGCTTTGACCGAGGCGAATTATTCCCATCTGTCGTAAGGCTGGACCAGAGTGGGGCTCGACCTCAAGCGCTTTTTGATACTCTATTTTTGCTTTGTCTTTGTTGCCGTTCTTAAGGGAAATGTCGCCCAGACCAACATAAGCGTCGGCGCTTGGTTTCAACTTGTTAGCAGAGTTGAATTCCATTTCGGCTTCTGTAGACTTGCCCCTGGCCATCAGATCGCGGGCCGCTTTCAGTCTATCTGGAGCGCTTTCGGCACTCAACCCCTGCTTCTTCATCACTTGAGCGAGCACCGTATGAGCCGCTTGGTTCTGTGGTTGGACCTCCAGAGCCTCGCGCGCCATTTTTCCGGCAGCGTCGATATTTTGATCTGATAGAAGTTGCTGTGCTCTCTGTACTGTCACTTTTGCGAATTCACTCTTCAAGGCTGGGTCTCGAGGCAGCGACTTGACGTAGCTCTTGAGCAATTCTTGCGCCTGATCGAGTTTCCCTTCCTTAATCAAGGCTTGTGCTTTAGTTTGCGCTTGATCAATGAACGACGCCACCTTCGGCGATGTCGAAGCTCGCTTCAAAGTCTTCTGGACACCCGATGACCAACGCTGAGGCTTTGCCGTGGCGCCACTTCCTGACGAGGCAGAAGTTTGAGCCGGCATGTGCAGCAAGCTCGGTGGAAGCAATGTCGGTGTCATCGGTGGCGGTGGCGGAACCAGTCCATACTTGCCGGAAATTTTGCCTGCCGGCGGCGAGTAAGTGGATGGATGACTGTAACCAGGGTCTGGAGACGAGTAGGAATCTGCCTCGGTGCTCGCTGATTCGGAGTCAAAACGCCGTGGAATGCGCGTGGGCGGCACGAAGATCTTCTTGGCTCGCGAGAAATCGGCTGCCCCAGCGGACGGCATCACAGGTAGTGGCGCTAGCTGCGAAACGAAGGCCAATCCAATCAGAAGCGAGACCGAATTGGCTAGGTGTACTTGAGCTGCAGGGAGTGAGATGTGTGCTTTTGCCACGAATTGTTTTCGCCCCGTAGGGTTACTGAATTGAAACCTTGAAAATCGGCATCGCCTGAGCTATTTTAGTCACAACTAATTTACATTCCAAGGGGTAAATTACGTGTTCCGCCTTGGATGTCGGTGCAAGTGGCAGATTCCTTGATATTCTAGTAGAGGGCGCCGCAAGCACTTTTCAGCCAATCGCAGCCCGAAAAGTCCGATTTTCTTTCTGGCATAAGAATATTAGGTTTATTCCATATTTGTAATCGGTTGGCGCAAATTATCTAATTTCGCCTACACTTGGAAACGTTCGATGTGCAGCCTGCACAGTCTCTCGGGCTCTTTTGAAGAATTGAACCCTGAGCCAAGTTGCCAATCAATGCAGATCGGAATCACAGACGACAAGGACTTGAGCCTATGACATCAACGATTAAAGACCAAGATCAAGCTCTACAAGAGCGCGCCAATCATCTTGTGCGTCAAGCCAGGCTGGCTGCTGCGGTCTGGACTCAATACAGCCAGGAGCAAGTCGACAATATTGTCAAAGCCATGACTGTGGCTGCCATCGAGAATGTTCAGAAGCTTGCCATCGCAGCTCATGAAGAGACCCGCATGGGAATGATCGAAGACAAGATCTTGAAGAACTTTGTAGCGTCCGAGTTTCACTACCATCAGATCAAAGACAAGAAGACCGTCGGTATCATCCGTGAGTTTCCAGAAGACAACATTGTCGAAGTAGCTGAACCAGTAGGCGTGATTCTTGCCATCACACCGGTGACGAATCCGACTTCCACCGTAATCTTTAAAAGTATGGCAGCTGCCAAAACTAGAAACAGTGTTATCTTCAGCCCCCATTTGATGGCAGCAGATTGCAGCAATCTGGCGGCAAAAATTGTTTACGAAGCCGCCATCGCCGCCGGCGCACCAAAAGGCTTTATCACCTGGGTTGAAAAATCGCCACGTTTGCGTCGCGAGACCGAATTGATGATGGTGCATCCCGAAGTCGATTTGATTTTCGCTACCGGTGGCACTCAACTCGTTAAAGCAGCATCGAGTTCCGGCAAGCCGGTCTTAGGCGTTGGCTCAGGGAACACACCTGTTTACATTCATAAGTCGGCCTCGTATGCAACGACAGCGATGGATGTGATCATCTCGAAAACTTTCGACAATGGCACGGAATGCCCTTCAGAGCAGACATTAGTGATCGATGCTGAAATTGCGCCGCAACTGCTTGCAGAATTCCAGCGACTGAACTGCCATGTCTGCACACTAGATGAAGTGAAAAAAATTGCCGAAGCTGTGATCGATCCGCGTACGGGCGGAATGAACTACAAGCTCGTCGGTCAGCCTGCAGACCTAATCGCCGAACATGCTGGCATCAAAGTCAACGAGTATACGAAAATTATTCTCTGTCCGCTCGAAGGTGATTTACGCCATCACAAACTGGCAGTGGAAAAACTGATGCCTGTGCTCGGCTTCGTTGTGGTCAACTCTGTAGACGAAGGCATCAACCGCGCACTCGATATCAACTATGCTGGTGGCACTGGTCATACTGCCGGTGTCTTCTCTGAAGATGATGATGTTGTTGAGCGATTTGCTGATGCCATCAATGCGGGACGTATTATCGTCAATTCGCCGACTTCAATTGGTGGACTCGGCGGTGTATACAACAACTTGAACACAACCCTGAGCTTCGGTTGCGGAACAGGTGGTGGCAACATCACGACGGATAACGTCGGCATCAAGAATTTGCTTAACTACAAGCGTGTTCCGAGACGAAAGAATTACACGCTCACGTTTCAAACAACAAAGAACATCTATATCAATCCTGGAAGTATCGATCATCTGCGCAGCTTGAAGACGAAGTCTGCCATTGTGATCACTTCTAGATCTGCTGCACGTCGAGGCCATCTTTCGATGGTGATGGAAAGATTGCCAGCCGATTGCAAAGTCGATGTCTTCAGCGACGTTGGAGTGGAGCCTGACTTTTCAACAATCGAGAAGGCAGTTGCTGTGATGAGACAAAGTCCAGTCGACACAGTGATCGCACTGGGTGGCGGATCGGTTCTGGATGCCGCGAAGATTATCCGTCTTTTTTATGACAATCCTGACCTCAAGTTGCAAGAAGTGGCCGTTAGCTTCCTCGACTTTAGACACAGAATTTCCGTCTTTCCTCAAGTTGTGCATACTCAGCTAGTTGCCATTCCGACCACTTCCGGCACTGGCTCAGAAGTGACACCATTTGCTGTGTTGAAGGACAACAACTCGAAGCGAAAACTGTCGCTAGTTGATGAATGCTTGTTGCCGAACATCGCAATAATCGATGCCAATCTGACCAAGAGCATGCCGAAGGAGATCACAGTTGATACCGCATTCGATGCGCTTACACATGCTCTGGAAGCGCTCGCTTCGACGTTCTCGTCAGATTACACCGATGGTCTCGCTCTGGAAGCGATGCGTTTGATCTTCGAGGCGCTGCCTGAAACATTGAAAAATCCGGGACACATTTTATGGCGACACAAACTGCACAATGCGGCTTGTTTGGCCGGCATGGCAATCGGAAACGCTTCAGTTGGAGTCAATCACGCATTGGCCCACAGTCTGGGTGCATCTTTTGATATTCCGCACGGAAAAGCCAACGGTGTGTTTTTGCTTTCCACCCTCGAATACAATTCGAAAATTCCGCGTAAGTTCATGCCTACATCGACTTATCCCCTCTGGGTTGCCGATCAGAAATACGCTCGAGCTGCGCAATTCCTCGGGCTTACTGATGAAGACGCGAAGAACGGCGAAACTCCTACACGCGAAAAATTGTGCGTGCTATTAAGACGGGCGGTCTATGACTTAGCTCGTCTTGCTGGGCAACCACTTGCAGTCGCTGAACTTGGCATACCTCAAGATCAATATGAGGAACGCATGATCGAGCTTGTCACTGGCAGTTTCGAAGAAATGAGCATGCGCACCAATCCTGCGTTGCCGTTGATTCCCGAAGTCGCCGGACTGTTGGTTAGCGCCTATCCACCAAGACAGCGTCCGTAGCAAACGACGTGAGATTTCGACGAGAAGGAGTTTGAATATGAGTGGCGAAAACGCCGAGCCAGCTGTTGAAGAAAGACGCACCGAAGTGATCACTATAGGTGGACCGCTTGAAAGAGGCATCGATCATATAGACCGAAAATTGGCTACTGGTGTCAATTTGACTCTGGATTTTACCGGCTGCAAATTCATTTCCGTTGATGGACTGGAATGGCTGGAAGAACTTTTACTGCGCTCAGATTCTCTGGGAAGCAAAGTTGTTTTCACCAACTTAGTTCCTCCGGTCTACAAGGTTTTCAAAGTAGCGCACATTGATAGCTTGCTCAGAGCCTGCGGCGCACCGAGCCAGCAATCCGAACCATTCTGCTAAAGCCAAAAACTGAGCTCAGATTAAAAAGGCGGGGTATGTCCTGTCGGGCAATTTCTCATTTCATGTTAAGCTGAAAACGCAGCTTTTGCCGATGCTGAAAACACTTGTTGTCTGGGGCCTTTAGGATTTTGCAAAGTCTGTAAACCCTGATGTAACACAACTTTACTTAACATAAGAGAGTGCTCCGCAGGGGACCGGTCGAGGTTTTCATCAATTGAACGTCACTGAGAATCGGCAACCTTTGCTACAGACGATCAATCTGACAAAAAAATTCGGCGATAGAATTTCGGTTGATTCACTGAATCTTTGCGTCTATCCCGGCGAGCTTTACGCATTGCTTGGAGATAATGGCGCCGGTAAAACAACGACGATCAATATGCTCACGACGCTACTGACTCCTACATCAGGTGAGTTTTTCATTTGTGGATGGAACGGCGTCAAACAGTCTGAGAAAACCAAGGGTGTTTTTGGTATCGTCTCGCAAGACGTGGCTCTCTACAGTGAATTGACCGCTTATGAAAACCTCAATTTTATTGCTGAACTCTATAGAGTTCCGAAGGCGAAAGCTCAAGAGCGGATAAGAATCTTGTTGGAAGATGCAGGCCTGGCAGATCGCGCCAACGACCTGGCTG
>JBBQFO010000006.1:0-47051 GCA_038322035.1 Candidatus Obscuribacterales bacterium | reverse complement strand
CTCACCGGCACTATGTCTGCTTGACATTATTGAATATACTACCGAAATCTTAAACCATTCCAAGATTCAGTACCAACAGCCGGTGAAGAACTATACTCCTGGGAGTTAACGAGGTTTTGGTTATGGTATTCAAGAGACTTGCTTTGATGGGCGCGCTGGTTATTTGCTCAGCGAACGCCGTAAATGCAGACGAAACTAAAACTCAAGTCATTGCAAGTGTTTCAGGAGTTTCAACATACTCCGGAGATTCAACTCTGCAGAATGGCATCAAGTTGATTCTTGAAGCTCAAGCGGCTCGCGAACAGAAGTTGCGCCGCCAGGAAGTTAAACCGGCAACCCAAGAGCGTGTAGTTCGAACCCACAAAGATCTTGACGGAGTCATGATTCTTGGCGGTTCTGCTTCGCTACTGATGTAATCCCCAATTTATTTAGGCAACGTTCTTCAGTGAATGACGGGTCGATACAAGCAGCACTCAGCTACGACCATGGCGTTAGCAATGAGCCACTTGTTGGCGAGACTCTGGGCAATTTTTTCGATGGAATTGTCGCTCAGAGGAAGGATGCTGACGCCCTAGTCAGCGTTCAGCAGAACATTCGTTTCACCTACAAGCAACTCCAGGAGCGCGTCAATCTTTGCGCTTCAGGATTTTTGAGGCTTGGTATCGAGCGTGGTGACCGTGTTGGCATCTGGTCTACCAACAACGCAGAATGGATTATTACTCAACTCGCTGCCGCGAAAGTCGGCTCAATTTTAGTCAACATCAATCCGGGCTATCGAACCTCTGAGCTGGAGTACGTCTTAAGCCAATCTGGCGTCAAGCTACTGGTTGTGATACCAAAACATCGCACCAGCGACTATCTGGAAATGCTTGAAGAACTGGCACCAACTTTTTTTGTGACTGGCGACAAGAGTCCGTCAGTTAAACTTCCGAACTTGGAAAACATCGTCGTCATCGGTGCGCACGGCAAGCTATCAGGGCGCCTTCTCAGCTTTGATCAGGTCACAGCGATGGGGTCGGAACTGGCGCCAACGGTTCTATCTGAGCGTGAAAGTAAGCTGCAGTTCGACGACCCGGTCAACATTCAGTACACATCAGGAACGACGGGATTGCCCAAGGGCGTCACCCTCAGTCACCACAATTTGTTGAACAATGCGCTGTTGGCCGCACAAGCCATGAATCTTGGACCGACCTCTAGATTCTGCGTTCCGATGCCGTTCTATCACTGCGGCGGCATGATCAGCTCAGCGCTTGCCACTATTTCTGTTGGCGGTGCGGTGATTGTGCCGAGTCCATTTTACGATGACACTGCGGTACTACATGCGGTGCAAGCTGAAAAGTGCACACACATCTCTGGCGTTCCCACAATGTTCATTGGAGAGCTGGAGCATCCTGAATTTCAGAGTTTCGATGTTTCCAGTTTACGCGGTGGATTCATGGCCGGCGCTCCCTGCCCAGTGCAACTTATGCGCAATGTGGCCAGTCGAATGAAGATGGAAGAGATTGTCATTCTCTATGGACTCACCGAAGCTTCACCATTGATGACTGCCACCACCAGTAATGACAGTCTGGAAATCCGAGCGACGACAGTCGGAAGAGTCATTCCCGGTATCGAACTTAAAATCGTTGATGCTCACACAGGCGAAGTGGTTGCGCGCGGGGTGCAAGGCGAGATTTGCAGTCGCGGTCATGGCGTCATGCTTGGCTATTGGAACAATCCGCAAGCGACTGCGGATGCCATCGACAAGAATGGCTGGTTGCACTCAGGTGATCTTGGTGTGATGAATCCTCAAGGCTTCATCAATATCACGGGACGTAAGAAAGACATGATTATCCGTGGCGGCGAGAATATCTATCCGCGCGAGATCGAGGAAGTTTTGCATGAACACACTAGCATCGCTCAAGCGCAGGTGTTCGGTATTCCGGATGCGCGCTTGGGAGAAGATGTGGCTGCTTGGATAATGCTTAAGCAGAACGAAGTCCTGTCTCAGGATCAGGTTCGCGAGTGGCTCAAAGAGCGGGTTGCTTATTTCAAGGTTCCTAAACACGTGAAGCTTGTGACTGAGTTTCCCATGACCGTGACTGGAAAATGTCAGAAATTTGTGATGCGCGATTTGATGACCAAAGAGCTCGGACTGGAAGCCTCGCAGGTTCAAACAGCGTAGGTTGCTACAATGCAACTATGAACTTAATCACGTTGTCAAATTTTAAACGCTTGCTACGCAGCTCGCGATTAGCTTTGTTCGCACTGTGCTTGGCGGGAGTAATTGTCTCTTGTATCGGTTCGTCACCGGCTTCAGCAGCACAGGTAGAGGCTTGGGAGATCCGGCAACATACCGATCACTTTGGTCTAACGACAATGCTATTGACTCCCGATGCCGTAAAGTACGTCTCGAATAACGGTAGTTTAGTCATTATTGCTCGCGCTCCGACCTGGAAAGTGGTGGCTTTTAACAAGCCGGAAAATCTAGCTTTGGAAATGTCTTTAGACTCATGGCCCGCAAATGGCATGAAGATGTTCAAAGCCAAAACTGATCTGTTGACTGCGAAGCCGACAACATACTTCGATCCGGCGTTGAAGATCCGTGTTTTGCAGAGAGAAGTTCCGCTTAGTGGACCGTTCTACGGTAGTAACGATCCTGCGATTTTTCGAGCTGCAGAGAAGAAGCAATTAAAATCCATATATTTGAGACTTGCTACGCATATTCCACTCAATGACCAGCAAAAGAAAGTATTGCAAGGACTCTACACCTTGCCCTATTGCGGTGGGTTTCCAATTGAGCTTGCCACGCTCACCACAGACGGTGGCGTAACATACATCTATCGTACTTCGTCGATAGCGAAAAAGCAGGTCGATACCTCCACTTTCACCTATCCTGTCGGATACAAAACAACAAAGGATAGGCTTGCTGTTTATGTGACCACAAAACAGAAAAAGCGCCTTGCAGATTTCCTGGATGCATTCACCGAAGATGCGGCAAACGAGAAAAAGAAAGCCGAGAGTAAATCTGGAAAGTAATGCTTGGCTTGAAATAAATCGCGGCTGGTGTCGAACACCGGCCGCGATTAAATCGGTTGATAGAGAGTGGTTTAGCTAGCTACAGGCACTCTGCATTCAAATGTTTTCCAATCATCACTTGGACCATTTTCTGATTTGAGCTTTTCAGCTTGCTCTGATCGTCCGGTTGAATTGAGCAAATTGGCGTAATTTTCAATCAGCGTCATGAACTGCGGATTTTCTTTGCCCAGGGCACGTCTGCGGATTGGCAATGCACGCTCATACATCATCTCTGCAAGGTCATATTTTTCTTGAGCGTGGTAAAGCATAGCCAGGTTGTTGGCTGCCATGCCGACTTGAGCATGTTCTGCTCCGTAAATCTTGTTGTATATCGTGAGCATGCGAATTCCGAACGGCACTGCTTCGACGAATCGACGTTGCTGATAGTAAAGTCCGGCAAGGCTGTTAAGGCATTGGGCTATTTTTACGTCGCCTGGTCCGTAGACAACTTCCAGAGATTGAAGTGCTTCTTTAAGGTACTGTTCAGCTTGAGCGATCTTACCGACATGCATATAGAAGTTGGCCAAACTTTCCAGCGTGTATGGCACTCGAGCGTCGGTAGCGGGGAACTGGTTAGAAATACTTAGAGCTTTCAGCCAGGCAGTCTCAGCCTCGTGCTTCTTGCCGTGTTGAGTGGCGATTTCTGCGCCTACTTTGTATGTCGCCCAATCAGCTGGGTCTGCGGTGAGTGGTGTAGCAGGGAGACATGGGTTCTCGCCTGTATTCGTCTGGATCATTCGTTTTAGTAAAAGTCCAAGATCGTGGACTGCGGTAATTTCTTTTTTGGGTACCCGAGTATCAGGCATGACCGATGGCATCATAGTTGCGGACATTTGCATAGTAAAACCTCAGACGCTTGGCTTGGGAAGCCGAAGCTGGTGAAGGCGCAGAATCATTCATCCGGTGGTAGTTCGGAGTGAATTGCGGGGGGTGCGGCAACAAATATGGCTGCTGGGCACAATTTCGATCTGTAGTAACTAGAAAGTATGGTCATTGTAGCCATTTCTGCATTGATGTCAAGCATATTTTATGAAGGAAACGGCATTCAAAGGGGCTTATACTTTCAATGTGAACTAAAAGTGCACCGAGACGCGGCACCACTGGAACCACGAATTTCACGCCTTGGCAGATCAACCACAAAAGAATAAGGGCGACATAGGTCAGACGATTGATGCAATCGGTCAGTGGCCGCTGTTCCGAAAAGTTGAGACTTTCGTTTTTGCGGGTATGTTCATCGCGCTTCCGCTTTTTGCGCTGAAAGTAGTCGACCATGCCACAACCACTCTGGCCGTAAAAAACACATCGGTGGACTTGGTCAACGATTTAATTCGATGCAAGGGACTCGCCAAAGAGCATCAGGTCAACATCACGCTCACAAGCCGTAGCCCAACCGATAAATCGCCAGCGGCATACGAAATCAGGGACGAGGAAAAGAGCGTAGAAGAAGTCATTCTGCCGGGCGGAGTCAATGTCGTAGGCTCGGTAACTTTCGACCCGCAGGGCATACCGCTGCACGCAGCCTCGTTTATCGTGAACAAGGGCATCCGTTTTGCTCACGTCGATGTGAGCCAACAGGGCGACATTGGGGTTCCGTAGTTATTAAATATCCTAGCGCCTCCAATTGATTTCCATTCCAACCGGTGCCCGTTGAATGACTCGAGGCATAACTACGTTGGAGGAATGGAGCGGAAATGAAAAGTCGAAGACCAAGTTATTTCCGGAATCAAACTGGTTCATACCTAATTGAGCTGCTCGTTGCGCTAGCAATCAGCGGTTTCTTAGCTGTGGCGCTGGCTGCAAGTCTAAGTGAGCAGATGAGGGTCACGACCGGCGCCGACAATCAAATGCAAGCCGCCGAATTGGCTCAAGAAGTGATTGAACGCTTTAGGCAAACCTCTCGATCCCTGCCTCCGCCTGGGACGTATCCTATTCAAGTTAACAGCGACGACGGCGTTGGGTCTGGTTCCTATTGGTTTCAAAATCGTCCCTTGAGCTTGGATCGCACAAATCTAGATTATCCAGGATTTTTAGGTGCTTCCAACTCAAGCAACGTTCAAACTGTTTCAGTGACTCTTGCTCCGGGTGTCACTCCTACTACAACTTTGATTACTGTGACAGTTTCTTGGACCGAATCAACTGCAAATCGAAGTGCTTCATTTTCTACGACATTAGCAAAGACAAGTACAAGCACAGAAGCAGGAATTCATTTGTGATGCGAAAGCCGCTACTTTCTTCAAAAATCAGGCGTGTTTCGGGTACTTCGCTTCTGGAATTGCTGGTTGCTGTTGTTGTCACAGGAGTTGCGATTGCTGGCATTACGGAAATGTTGTGGATAAACGCTACTTGGAGCACTAGGATTCTCAATAAAACAGACAACTTGAATAGTTTGAAATTCTTTTTGGAGCGATTTGAAAGTGACGTTCGAACCAGTCGCAACATTGGGGATGCTGCGAATTTAGCAACGAACTTTCAAAAGGGCACCTATTCGTTTGCACAGAATGCCACTACCCTGATATTGCAGAAACCACTTTTTGATTCCAACGGCAATCCCATCAAAGTAACGGGTTCACCAACTAACATATGTGATGTAGATACCATCGTCTATCAGCTAACACCGGACGCACGTGATGGCTCAGGCAGTACATATCAGTTACTTAAGTATGTCTTTCGGGGACAAAGTGACAGCACCGCAGGCGATGTCATTGCGCAAGTTGTTCTGAGCGATATAACGGGTCCCGTGGATAAAACTACTGGCCAAGTTCTCTGGTTCGATTTGATTGATGCAAATGGACTGGCGATTAGTCCATCATCTTTCTTGCCTGTTGGGGCAGGCTTTTTGGTCGCCCGAGGTGTTTCTAGTATTGTTGCTGACTTGCAAGTTAATAGAACTGGAGCCTCAAATACGCAAATTGATAAAAATACTACAGATCGATCAAACGTCGTCGTTAGGTCGGAAACGTTTATGCGGAACAGATTGCTGCCATGAGAAAATCAAACGTATTTGTCAAAATCAGAAGTGCATCCGTTAAAAGAAGCGATGGCTTTTCACTGGTGACGGTAACACTGTTCGGTCTTATCGCCACCATGTGGCTGACTGCGACGCTGACCTCCGTTCTGCCCGCGTATCAATTGGCGTCTCAAAATCGCACTCGTAGTAGCGCTCGGGCCGCGGCAGAGGCTGCCGCAGATTGGGCTGTAGATTCTCTGAACGCAGCTGTGCTCGACCCAGCATTATCTCCGTCGTCCCTGGATTCTACAACTACCACGCCAACTACCACATCTGTTCCTGCGGCTGTCTTAAACAATGCCCTCGCTCTTGCGACTGTGACTGTATTTAACGTCACCCCGCCTACGACCTCATACTTGTACGATCCCACAACGGTTCCAGGCGTTGGTCAATTTACAACAATTACTACTAACGGTTGGCGGGTAATTGAAGCTAAAGCCACGATTGGCGGGATCACCAAGCAGGTTCGCACGATCATCAAGCCTGGCTACAGACCAACAAATTCGAACACACCGAATAATCCTAGTTCTAACTACTCAGTATTTGGAGCTAGCTCGGTAAATATTGAAGGAAATGCCCTGACTGACGGCTATAACAGCGCTCTCGGTTATTCGGCTTCGCATCTCACTGCGATTGAGAATCCATCTGCAGGTTTGGGCGGAGATGTGGGCAGCCTCTCGAGTGTCAAGCTCGGAAATAATGTCACCATCGGAGGCAGTGTTGACGTCACTCTGCAACCGGCAGGTTCCAACACAAATACTGCCTTTGGACAAAACTCAACGACTGTCAACCGCTATATGAACTTGAACGGAACTCAGGATGGG
Organism: Candidatus Obscuribacterales bacterium; assembly: GCA_038322035.1. GTDB lineage: Bacteria > Cyanobacteriota > Vampirovibrionia > Obscuribacterales > Obscuribacteraceae > PALSA-1081. The sequence continues at coordinate 40,163 of JBBQFO010000006.1, read as the reverse complement.
TCTTTTGCGGATAACACAACTACCGATCCAAACGTTAAGGGTTACAGCAATAAAGTAAATGGGTTTCCCGACGACCTGAGTACTGCTGTGCGACCCGATTCAATTCTTGAGAAGCAAGGTGCCACTCAACCTCAGCTGCCTTCCGCGCCATCCGCACCGACGATGTTCACGGATGCCAGCACCAACACTCTGCCTGTACAGAACTTAGGCTCAATGTCGATCGGGGGTGAGACCACAACAGCCACTAGTGTTATTGTCACAAATGGAGCCTCTGCGCCGCCTTACTCCATTGTTCAAGGGACCACCAATTTCATCCGACCAGGTAACTACACAGCGAACTCTTTAGACGTTGGTTCTAATGGACAGATCATCGTGAGTTCAAACGTTACGGCTTCGCAGCCGTTTCGACTTTTTGTGGATGGTACGACACCAGGTCCAAACGCCGTAAACGTAACTGGCAACAACGGGATTAGAAACTTCGGCGTGCCATCGAATCTGCAAATTTATTACAACGGTTCTAAGAACGTAAATTTGCAGTCACTCAGGGGACTTTCAGCTGTAGTTTATGCTCCAAATGCGAGTTTGAATATGAATCCGTCAACTGCTCAGGTCGGTTTCTTTGGCTCTTTCGTTGGAAATAGCGTCAACGCCAAAAATGCCGCTATTCACTTCGATACTGCTCTGAAATCGGGGGATTACCTAAATGCTCTTGGAAGTGGAAATAGCTATGGGTCAAAAATTTCAAAGTCGCAGCAACAATTTGCGTATTCGACAGTCAGCTGGCAGGAATTTTGACGACTTCATAATTGAACGACATTTCCACTTCATGTTTGGTCACCAATTTGTCACTAATTCTCCTCAAACTGGGAACATAGATTCTAAGACCAGTGAGGGATTTGGCGATGACGAGACGGGGCTTAACGCGCGTTGTAGCTGTTTTAGGGGCTCTTGCTGTTTCTTGCGGCGGGGCACAAGCTGGGATTTTGGACACGATCCTGGGTGGCGGTATTCCGATACCTGGGATTGGGGGAATCCGAGTTTCATCTGGTCAAAGGCAATATTCGCAGCAGCCGCAGACACCGCGGATGGTGTCAAGTCACTTATACAATGAAGCAATTCGCCTCGGAGAAAATAATCAGTTGCAAGAGGCTCGCATGAAGTTTGAACAAGCTGTTCAAGCTGATCCGAGTTTTGATTTGCCGTGGGCTGCGTTGGTTGGATCCTGCATGGTATCTGGACAATTGGAAGAAGGCATCCAGGTTGGCAACCAATTCGTGACAAACTTTCCACATAGTTCGCGCCGAAAAGAAACGGAATTGATTCTGCAGAAATTGAACGAACAGCTTGCTAAAAAACACGAGATTTGGCAGCGCGTCGGTCGGGACGGCGCCGATAGTTATTTTGCACTTGCTACTGAAGGAAAGAACTTTTACGGCTGGAACCTTGAAGCCATGCCCCTTAAGGTCTATATCGGTGATGGTCACGGCGTGCGCGGATATCGAAAGAATGACGACATAATTTTGAACAATTCGTTTGCCGAATGGACAAAAGCTACCGAAGGACACATCACATTTACCCGAGTAGACAACCTCGCCGATGCAAATATTGAATGTATTTGGATTGATGATCCAAAAGACTTTCCACAGAACCGCGGGCTAGAAGCCGGTGAAGCTGTGCCTATGTTAGACAGTGACGGTTACATCGTCAGCTCTAAATTGTATTTGTTGACTCTTGAACGCAATGAGAAAGCTTCGGTCGACGATCTTGTCATGCATACAATCTGCTTGCACGAAATTGGACACACATTGGGACTGTTGGGGCACAGCGACGTCGCTGGTGATGTTATGTACTTCACCGCCAATGGGCAGAAGGTGCAAGATCCGCACTTAACGCAGAGGGACGTAAATACCCTGGCGAAACTCTATGCGACGGTTTTGCAGAAACGTGGCTCGACGACGACTTCGATGGACGGACAGGGACAGGGACAATTACAAGAATTTCGGGCGTCCGCAATTGCTCCATCGAGCCAACGCCAGAGTATGAATCCAAATCTCGTTTCGGCGCCTCCACCACCTGAAGCTGGCAAGCCGCAGCCTTATCAGATAGGAAAAACTTTTGCGAGTAACGAGGCGGCCATTGCGTATTTCGAAAAGGTCACCGCTGCGTCACCAGATGATGTGAAACTACTAGACGATCTTGGCACAGCATACGATAACTACGGCATTGAGCTGGCAAACACCAACGAAGTGCGCAGAGCAGAGGAGTTCTTCAATTTAGCACTCTCTATTCATCGCAACAGTCCAGATCGAAAGAAGTTGCGAATTACAGTGGCAAATCTGACTCAGTTATTGCGCTTCGAAAAACGCGATAGCGATGCGGCGCAACTTGAGCAGAGCTGTAAGCAGGTCGTGGCACGCTCCGGCAACTGATGCACGTTCGTACCTGGAAATAGGTAGCTCATGAAGAGCTAACCATCCTTTCGTGACAGTGGTTCCGTTCCACGCTCTAGTAATTTCAGGTATGCATCGTAGACAAAAATACGGCCTCGTTGTTTGCCGGTGACCTCTCTCACAATGGCAATTCGCTCAAGATTCTGAAGCGCCGCTGTCACTGTTGGAGTGGAAAGACCTAGAGCTTTCACCATTTCTGGTATCACTATTAGTGGCTTCTTCTCGAGATACTGGTGGACCTGCAATGCCGATCCGGCACCGCGTCCAATATTCGCTATCTTTGCGCGATCAGTTTGAATCATTCCGAGGATCTCTCTTGCCGCATCGGTGGCTTGTAATGCAATGTCGTGCACACCAATGAGGAAGAAGTCTAGCCAGCTCTCCCAGTTGCCTGTTTCGCGCACTTGCTGCAGTTGTGCGTAATACTCTTGGCGATGAGTTTTTAAATAGAGACTGAGATAGAGAACCGGCTCCGATAAGGCTCCTTGCGTACAGAATAGAAGCGTAATCAACAGCCGACCCAGTCTTCCATTACCGTCAAGAAATGGGTGAATAGTTTCGAACTGATGATGAACAAGTGCAGCTCTAATCAGCAGTGGAAGCTTATCGCCCTTGTTGTGGAGATACTTGTCCAGGTCGCTCATGCAATCAACGACACGGTCGGGTGGTGGTGGCACGTATGTTGCATTGCCTGGTCTGGTCCCGCCGACCCAATTCTGAGTTCGCCGAAACTCTCCCGGTGCCTTGGTGCCTCCACGTGCGCCGGTCATCAAAACCTCATGAATTTCTTTGATCAGCCGCAGGGACAGAGGGAATCCGTCCCTCAGTCGCTGAAGTCCATAGTTCATCGCGGCGACATAGTTTGACACTTCCTGAACATCATCCAGCGGAACACCTGGTGCTTCCTCGCTTTCATACAACAAAAGGTCGGATAATGAAGATTGCGTTCCTTCGATCTGCGAAGAAAGGACTGCCTCCTTTCGGACGTACATGTAAAGGAATAGTTGGGTATCGGGAAGAATGGTAGCTATCCCGTCAAGCCTGCCAAGAGACTGGCTCGCCTTTTCCAACAGCCCTTGGAGATCGTCAAGCCGAAGATCATGAGGCGGTAGCGGCCGTGGCACAATCGCCCAGTATGGCTCGTCGCTGCTTGCTGAGCAGCGGATTCTCTCTCCCAGTCTGGATTTGAGATCAATTTCCATTTCTTATTAAAGGTCCCTTTAATAGCCAGAAGCCTTATTAAAGGATACCGCATTTCCCTTTAATAAGACGCCGGTTAACTAAAGCCGCCTTTAGTAACACCATTAACGTGTATCCATACTTGTAGCTGAGGCGGATTGGAAATTTTGAGGTTAGCCAGAGGTTGTGCTTTTAGCCGCTGGCGTTAGGAAGTGTGTATGCAAGTAGCACCATCATCACAAGAAAGATGATTGTGCAAACACTGAGCACCGCCACCAGTATCATGAACTGTTTCTGTTTTTTCTTGGCGGCTTCTTCGTCACCGTCTGTAGTGTCAGTCACAAACACCTCCAGCTCGTATTTAGTATTTCTGAATTGAAGAGTCGATGTCATTTGACCAGGCAATTATTCCTCCGGTCAGGTTTAAGCCTACAAATCCCTGGTCCCGCAAAAACTCAGCGCAACTGTCGCTTCGATTTCCCGAGCGGCAGTAGACGACGATATCTTGATTTCTAAATTTCTCAAGTTCTGAGAGCCTTTCCATTAAATCGCCCATTGGAATGTGCGCGGTCGTATCAGCAAGCGTGCAAATCGCCAACTCATGGGGTTCTCGAATATCAAGAAGCACAACTTTTTCGCCCGCATCGAGGCGTTTTTTGAGCTCTTTTACCGTTATTTCAGTCTTTGAGTCCGCCGCAGCCATCTCGACCCCTTTTTAATTCAACCAAGAGTTAAGTATAATCTCCGTTCATCGGGTCTGCCAAAGGAGGCAAACGAAAGTGGCTTTTAAGTTGACATTGGAAGAAGCGCTGAAAGAAGCGCTTCAGGACGACGCTAAAGTGTCCAAGTACGAGGCTAAGGTAATTCGCGAGCTGATTATGGCGGACGGCAAGGTATCCGAGCACGAGAAGCAATTCTTGGAGAAGGCTCTTCATTCCAATCATTTCGATGATGAAGCTTTCGAAATCTTGTCTGGCGTGCTTTTGCGCTCACACCTGAAAGACTAAAACGTCTTCCAGTTAATCTAAAACGGCGGGCGCCATAAAACGTCCGCCGTTGTTGTACAGTTTTTTACTTAAAAGCTCGGCTGCTAGAGGGTTTTTAGGTTCCGGTCGGAACTTAAAGCGATATCGGTTTAAAAACCACTTTGACAGCATCGCGCGCGCCGAAACCCCGTCCACTGCTGTCTTCGCCCCCATAGAGAGGCGATGTCAACGAAACTCGTCGTTTGCGTCTAAGTTGTCAGCGAAGTGACTTAGATAATTAGTGGCGCGTCGTTGCGGCTGGAGTCGGTGTGTGTGCCGCTGGAGCGGGTGTGTGTGTTTCTGGAGCTGGGGCATGAGCAGCTGGCGCTGGCGTTGCTGGAGCGTCTTTATGCAAGAAGACAACCTGGTTCCAGTTCTTGAAGTAGCTCAATTGGTCTTGCTGCCAAGTTCCTGTGCTTGAGTGATTGTCGAACACCGTACCATTCTTGCCAACGATGCCGGTGTGCGCAGTGCTGAGACCGCCGTATCCTATTACGACGTCTCCTGGTTGAGGTTTATTTGTCAGGCTCCATCCTTGACCTTGCAACGCTGCTTGCATGTGATGGCATTCCATTTCGCTTATGTTAGCGACGCCAGCTTGATCGAGCACAGCACTGACAGACGCTGCGCAACCTTCGTTGCCACCACTAGCGCCACCATTGATTTGCTTCCACATGGCGTGCCCGACATCGTTCGCTGCTGTATCAAGAATTGAACCTTGCGCCTGGTTGTTTGGATCGACTGTTGCGTCGTAGCCGTCGAATCCAGCTTTTCCTGAGAATTCTGGGTTGTACGCTGCTCCGCCTGACCCATCGTTGCTAGCGCCGCCATCATAGCCACCGCTGCCCGAACCGCCAGAGTCACCGGCTTGTGCGCCGCCGGAGTATCCACCAGATTCACTCGGGCTGCTGTTATAACCGCCAGCAGGACTATTCTCTGTCGCTTGCTGCGCGGCCTGGTTAGCATCTAATGATGCCTTTTCATTGGATGGTGAATCCGGACTGGCTGGATCTATCGGTCCGATCTTGAAGCCGTCGGGATTATTTGGATTATTTGGATCTTCCTCAATTTCAAGCTTTGGAAGTATGCCTTTATCTTCCAAAAACTTGTTGATCATGCGCATGTCGGCTTGAAATCTTTCGTCGTTGCCATCTATTCCATGCAGTTTTTGAAGCTCCTCCCAGACGTGCTTCATCGCGTCCTTGTCATTCGGATCTTTCTTGTATTGAGCCGCGAAGTCGCCTTCAAACTGTCTGACCAGTTGGTCGTGCGCACTGAGTGGTGAAGCGTCTGTTGGGCCGGGAGGCATGGCTGGCTACCTGTTAAGTGATTGAATCCCTATAAGCCGTTGCTAGGACGGTCTGTTGGGACTCGGTGGAGCGATTAATTTATATGAGAGGGCTGATTCAGTATATTACTAAGAAGGTACATGTCAAGCTAAATTTAGGCCCAGCAGAGATCGCCAGCTTCGATTGCCGTTTTCGCCCCCCTGCACCCCGGATTTCGTAATTTTGTAAAAATAGAAAGTTTTTGATTGCGGTCGATTTTGTCAGAACTTTGCCAAATCTTTTTCCTAATCTAGTTATATGAGGTGCAAGACGTGCCTCGCGGAAAAGGTGAGGCTTAGCACTATGAATGTACTAGAGCAACAAAACCAACTTCAACAAGGACTGGTGTTCCTGACTTGTGATGACCCATTCGGTGTCGCGAAGCCAGCTGAACGAGTTAGCTCTACCTACAAATTCCAAACTGAAAAAAATGAGACTAGTGCGGCAGGCGCATCCAAGTTCGCTGCTGGCACGGCTCGAAACACTATTGAATCTGCGGCGCGTGTAGCAGGCGAGTCCAATTTCGCTGCTGATACGGCTGGGAAGTTTTTGGAACCGGTAACAGTAGCGGGAGAAAACGGCAGCGAACTGACCATTGATGACAAAAATCAAATCAGCATTTTTAAAGATGCTGCAGGTCGACGCTTTGGTTTTGCTTACGACGAAGCTACCGGTCAATTGAGAGCATTCGCGAACGAGCATGGTGACTGGTTTAGAGCGTGTGGCGAAGATCGACGCTATCTAGACAGTTGGACCAACAACGAATCTGGTGCTGTGTGGACTGGCAGTATTTCGATCGGCAAGAGCGGTTGTTTGTTGCACAATGAGACCGAGCGTGTGCTTTTCTCACCATGCGGCACCAAGACAGTTGAAAAGTTTGCTTCCGGAGAACTCTACTCGCGCACTAAAGAAGACGCGCAGGGCAACTCATCTCACGAAGATGCGATTGCTCAAACGATCGCCTACAGATTTATCGATGGAAGATCTGCAATTCGCAATCTTCTCAACAATTCTCTTCTCGGTTACGACGCAGCAGGAAGATTGACGGTTATGCATGACGCCGACGGACGGAAATTTGAATTTCAAAATTATGGTGAAGACAAACAGCCACAGCGCATCTTGAATGAGCGCGGTACATGGAATAGCATTGGTAATCAGATATGGTGCAACGAAGAAACCGGTCGCTACTGGTACGGTTCCGTAGTGGTTAACGACAATGGGGCATACACATATACTGAGTTATCCGGCAAGCAAACGATTAGATATTGCAACGGTTACGCCGTTGAAGAGTATGCTGGCATCCGCACCATTACTGATATAGAAGGTCGCAAGACTCGCCAATTCACAGACGGAATTGCTTTTCAGGAACCACCACTGATCGGTAGACCAAAATTTATTTTGAAAAATGGTGTCACTACCGATTGCCAATTATTGCTCGAACGTGGTCAATGTAAACCGGTGCAATCAACAAAGGATGCTTATGCGTCTATCAAGTTTGACTGCCAGGCGCCAGTCGCATCGTTTCAAGACGGTGTCGTTGTTTACTCCACTCGCGAAGCCGAATCCAGCGATCAAAGAAAGCACGCATTGATTGGTTTGAGCGAAAAGGATTTTGCTTTGATTGAAAAGTATAAACGCATGAATTTGGGAAAAGAAGTCGTCGTTATTCAATGCTATGACAGAGCGCAAAGAGCAATCCGTTATCAGTTATATGTAGGCATGGAAATGGCGAACGTCGTTACGGGCGATAAGGTGAAAGCTGGACAACCAATCGGTCGCATCGGCGAGAGCGGCGAATTCACTTTTGCGATTCGCAGAAACTCAGTTAGCGGCGCACCGGTTCAAATTTCAACCGATATCTAACTTGTATCCGACGCCGTGCACGGTCGTAATGATTGAGGCTTTGCCTTCTTCATCCAATTTTTTACGCAACCTCTTTATGCAGGTCGTCAAAGCATCGCTACTGGAGTCCGAATCAGATGCCCAAACACGATTGAGGAGCGCGTCGGCGCTAAAGACTTGTTTGGGATGACGCATAAAGAACTCCATTAATGCGAACTCCCGCGGCAAAAGCTTGATTTCGACGTCATCTTTAGTCAGCTTGAAGTTCGCCTGGTCCAGTGTGATGTTGCCCATAGTGATCACGTTGCCCGTGAACGAGCCGGGGCGGCGCAAAAGGGCGCGCAGCCGAACCGACAGCTCTTTCATGGCGAACGGCTTGGTTAAATAGTCGTCTGCACCAGCGCCGAAGCCGGTTTCCTTGTCATCGATGGTGGATTTGCCGGTTAGCATAATCACCGGCGTGGTCTTGCCTGCGTCTCGAAACTCTTTCAGGATTTCCGGACCGTGCATGCCCGGCAGTTCCCAGTCGAGGATGACGAGATCGAACTGGTAATACTTCAGACGTTCGAGAGCTTCTCTACCGTCGGAAATGATTTCCAGGTTGTGCTTTTCTATGGTGAGCCAGTCCCGAACCATTCGGCACAGCCCTTGATCATCTTCAACCAGGAGAATTTTGGCCACGGCAACCATCCATCCAATGCTGTTGTTTATTATGCCCCGACTGCAAAGCTTCAACTGCTTTGCTGACAACACCTTTGAGAATTCCATGTGTCTGACGGACACGCAAATACTACAGTATGGGCGCAAATCCAGTCAGTCTTCGGTCGTTAAGCTTTAGCTTCGGCTGGAACGGCTGCAGCCGTCAATGGCAAAGTAAACCAGAAGACACTGCCAACCTGTTCGGGTCCGGGCTCGACACCGATTTTGCCGCCGTGTCGTTCGACTATTGCTTTGCATATTGCCAGCCCCAAACCTGAGCCGCCCTTCTTGCGTTCGTCGTTCAACTCCACTTGCTTAAATCGTTCGAAAATCGACTCGCGCATTTGTTCTGGAACGCCTCGGCCGCGATCTCTTATATTGACTCGCACCGAGTCTGGCATTTTTTCGATATCGACTAAAACTTGCGAGCCTTTTGGGGAAAATTTGATTGCATTGGAAAGCAAATTAACAACCACTTGCACGAGGCGATCGCCGTCTGCCTCTATGGTTAGATGTGAATCGCTGGCGATTTTGACTTCCACATCTGCTTGCTTGGCGAAGCTTATGACGGAACCGACTGAACTTGTCAGTATTGTTTTTAGGTCTGCTTTAGTGACACGCAATTCCAACATGCCTGATTCCATTTTTTCCAAATCAAGCAGATCGTTAATCAACGCAATCAAGCGTTTAACGCTGGCTTCCGTGAGTTCGAGCGAGTCGTAACCGTCTTCGCTCAAATTCCCATATGCCTCGGCGCCAAGCAATTCCAAAAATCCTTGCACCGAGTTTAGTGGCGTACGCAAATCGTGACTGACCATGGCAACGAAGTCTGCTTTCAGTCTGTCGATTTGCTTTCGTTCGGTAATATCGTGAGCGACACAGTAAAGAGTCTTCTCCTCCTTCGACCATTGCGCGGTCCAATTCATATCGACGTGTGTTTTGTCGTTTTTGATCACTCTGTTTTCGAACGAGCCAGAAGACTGATCGGTGACAATCTGTTTTATCTTTTCGAGAGTGTCGTTGACATCATCTTTAAAAACCATTTGACTGATGCGAGTGCCCAGCAAATCATCGGGTGACAATCCCCACACAGGTATAGATGCTGGGTTGACCGCGGCAAAACGTCCATCTTTGTCGATCGAACAGATTACGTCAACCGCGTTTTCAAATGCCGCTCGTTGTTTGCGTGTAGCTTCTTCCAGCAACGCAGCCATTTGACGGAATGTATTATCTAAACTGGCAATTTCGTCGATACCTTCGATGCGTGGACTTAATTCTTGACCTCGAGCCAGTCGCTGAGTGTTATCCATCAACAGGTTTAGACGTTTGACTGTTCCTCGATGGAAAAACCATGCTAAACCAACCGCTATAAGGATGTTGAGCAGAAGTCCAAGACCTAGCGCATAGTAGACTAGCTGTCTGGTAAAAGTTTGCTGGGCTTGCCTCTCCCCTTGCAGCGTGTTCATCTGAACAATCAACCCTTCCATGCTGACTTGAAGTTTCTGGGTCATTCTATTCAGATCAGCCCATGCCTTGATCATTCCAAAATGATCGCCATTCAATGTTGCTTGCTTGTTGTTGGCGAGAATCTTCAAACAGCCGGTCAACATTTCGTAGATCTCGCGGAACGCTGATTCTTCTTCTGGATGCCCTGCAACTATCGCTTGAGTTGCCGCTGTTTCTGCCTTTATCTGTGCGTCCAATTCTCTGCGTGTAACTGTCTGTTTAAGCGGATTGCTGGAGATCTTTGCCGAGACAGCCAGTGTACCTTCCGCCATGAGCAAGCGCAAAATTTGGTTGAGATGACTGGTCAGGTCACGCGCATGCATCTCGCCTTCGAGTTGCACTTGAAACATTTGCAGCAGGATGATCAGAACAAATACGAACAACAGCTCAAATGCCAAAGGCACTGCCACGAGTATAAAAGTCTTTCTTGATAAGGGCGGTTCCTGAAAGCGCATGGTCAGGAGTCATTCCCACAAAAGCCTTTGAGCCAGGCTTGGACCCATTCTAAAATACCGATTCAACAGCTCTGGTTTGGTTTCCGTAGCCACGATGAAGCCGGGGCTAACGTATTTATTCCACGCCGCTTCATATGCCTCTCGCCCCTTCTCCGAGCGCGCCAGCAATCCCGGCACCGGATAGTACGCCGCGACGCGGGGCTCAGCCTTCCCGGCTAGGTAGGCGCGGAAAAACCTTTTTTCCTTTTCTTCGCCGTACACTTCGCCTTCGACGTCTCCGACAAAATATTCATGCTTTGGTATCAAGTATGGCTGGTTAGTTATCGGCATCAGCACTTCTTTCATGCAGGTAATAAAGTGCGCGGATTGCTCTGGTTCGACGTCATCTAATAAGACTCGATAGGTGCCATCGGTGCGGATTGAGACCCTGATGCTGTCTCTCGAAACTGTGTCTGGAATAAAGTGGCGTCGTTGCAGTGCCGATAAAACTGCTGTTGCAATATCAGTCAGTGATGATTCTTGACTGTTCGGTTTGCACGTTTCGATTTGCAGCTTGTTGAAGAGTGACTGATATTTTTTTGTTGCGAGAACCATTGTGATCAGGAACGGAAGAGCCGCTAACGCAAGTGGCAAATGTAAGGCGCCAAGCGCGACTAACGAGAATCCAACACTGAGGATGGAATACTCGCCCCACACGCCGATCAGGTGACTGCGCAATTCGCCAGCGTGCTCTTTGTAGTTCAAATTTCTGTGAATGTACGGAGGTGTGAGAGCTATCTTTCGTAGTCTGCGGATTTCAATGCATCCGAGTGCTCTGTTCTTGTAGGGCTGCCCAACCTTCCACAAGTCGTAGATTTTTTCGCGAACAAGCGCTCTGTCAGTCATTTCTTGATTGAACTCTTCGATGGAGGCAAAGACTTCAGCGGCGGTTAGTTCTGAAAGCGAGGCATGGACGTGTCCAACGCCGCATTGAATCTCACCATCATCAGTGATACCAAAGTAGCCGTCGTGTTTACGGACAAATCGGTTGTAATCGTTTAGTCCTTTTTCTAGCTTTGGTGCGATACAAACCACATCCCAGTTGTTTGCACACTTGCGGGCTCCGGCCGGATCGTTTGCGTGCAGGCGAATTGAGCGTCCTCGCAGCTGTTTGACTGATACCGGGCTTGTCGTCATAGTCAAATCAATCAACGTGTTGAGAGCTTGACTGTCCCATCCTTCACCAAACAATCCGCGTGTGCCAATTAAGCATTTTGTGATGCCACGCTCGAAAATCTCAGTCGCCATTCCGACGTAAAAACGTGATTCCCAGTGCGCACCGCTGGCGGTGATCTCGCTGTATGCTACATTCTCGGAGTCTTTTACGATTAGCTGTAATTTGACGCCCTGGCTCTCTATGTATTCTGATGCTGCCTTGACGAACTGATTCGTAATTCGTTTATCTGTTAGCAGTAAGGAACCGGTGACCAGGCAAGGATTTAACTCGGCGCCAATTGAAGTAGCGAGCAGGGTTTTCAGCGCGTCAATCGCTCCACCAGATTCCTCTGACAAAACTCCATCAAGCGATTTAACCGCGGTGGACGACATGCGTTCGAAATCTGTCACGACCACTGCTCTCAAGCGATCGCCTAAATTTCGGTACTCAACGTCTAATATTTTGGCCACGGCTTGAGCTTTGCTGTTACTGAACGCCAGGACTCGATCCACTGGCGAAGCTTGTTTGCGCAGCCCTTGTTCGGTAAATCCATAGCCTAGTTTTCGCGCCGCAGTTTTGATGCGAGCGTACAATTTATGATCGGATTTCTCGGCACTGATTTTGAGTTTGTCAGAGGCATAATCTTCGAGCAGCACCATCCAATCTTCAAGAACTGGCGATTCCTCAACAAACTCATTCATTTCAATTTCGCGAGGAATCGGGATTTGCATTTTATACATGTAGCGACAAAGTGCCATTGCCAGCTGAGGTCTGCGGTTCGCAAAATACTTCCACCCTGACACTGGCACTAAAACTGATTCAACTTTTTGCTTCTTTCCATCGTTTTTGAATCGGATGCTATGCGTCTTTTCGTCAACCTTTTTTACTTTTGGAATATATTGCGGTTGTTGCTCTGCCACGAGCATTTCCGGCTTTGCATTGAGTTCCTCAACGCGGGACTTCACCCATTCAGTCAGGGGCGAAATCGAATGTTCTCCTACTTCGTCTGTTGAGTCCGTCGTGTTTGCCACTGGCTGCTTAACCAATTCCTCAATCAGTTGATGAAAATCTTCGTGCTGTTCTTGCAAAAATTTGAGTTCTTTTTCCGTTGGTTCGGTGAAGTACACAAGGTCCTGAAACGGCGCCAAACCGCCTTCTTTAACGAGGGCAGGAGTGGGAACTTGATAATCGATTTCACCTACTAAAGACAAGTATCTCGTTTCTTGATTGGCTGATTTGCCCTCTGGCGGCGTTCCTGTAAGCCCGACTACAAGCGGATCGCCGAGGTATTTGACTAGATGCGTCATGACTGCCGCCCAGTAATCTGTCAGGTGGTGGCATTCATCGAAGATGACTAATTGGAAATTTTGTCGACGCAATGCTTGCAGCAACGCCAGGGCATTTTCGTGCAGGACCTCATTCAAATCTAGGAGATCAGTCAGATTTCGTCGAAGCCGACTGGCATGCCTGGATATTTCCTTTTGATGAGCTTTGGGATTGTTTTGTAGTAGCTCCAGCACTCTTATCTCGGCTTCACCCACCGACAGTGAGCGTCCGTTTCTCAGCTCTTCAATCCAGGCTTTGTGAGCTAGTTTGTCTAGATATTCTTGCTCTCTGCCCGGAGTTGAGAGTACTTGATAAGTCAACAACGTTATCGGCTTGAGCGGCATGTCTTCTTGCGTTCCGAGCAAATGGCTTGTTCCGAAGCCCTCTGCATCTGGTGGCAAGAACAACTCCAGCTTTTGGCCCCACTGCGACTGGATGGTCGTGTTGGGAGAAAGGATGAGACTCGGACACTTAAGAGTGCTGATTAGTTGAAGACCGATGATCGTTTTGCCGGCGCCCGGCGGCGCGACAATATGGATTTCTCTTTCTCCGTCTGCAACTTTTCTATGAACCAGATCGAGGATCTCTATCTGATACTTGCGAAGCGGATAGCGGAAATTCAGTTCTGTAAGTAAGTTCGACTCGGTAACTTCTTTCAACGTATCCCTCTTTTCACGAGGCAACCAGAGATATTGCGTTCAATGGTCTTACGTTTGCCGGGGTCCTGGCTCAAACATAGGGTATTTTCAATCTAGTTACAACCAGCTGGGTTTAGCATGAATTCCCCGAATGTTCACGGACGATTGGATACAATAGCCTGGTAGTGGAGTGGCAGCTGCCGGGCAAGCGCGGTGCTGCCTGCAATGCTGGAAATTTCGATCGCTTCGATTCTGATGAGGATTAGTGTCAGACAATTCAACTTTTCAACTAAGAGTAGTAGGTGTTTCCAAAACGTATGGGGACCACAATGTCAACGCCGTTAAAGATGTCACGCTGAACTTCCGAGCCGGTGAATTCGTCGCGTTGATGGGGCCGAGCGGTTGCGGAAAATCGACGCTCCTTAACCTGATGGGTGCAATCGACAAGCCCAGTGCTGGTCAGGTTTGGTTCGACGAGCAAGATTTGACAGCGATGTCAGACGAACAAACTACGAAAATTAGAGGCACCAAAATTGGTTTCATTTTTCAGTTCTTCAATTTGCTGTCAACGCTGACTGTTTTGGAAAACGTTTCTTTGCCTCTCGAACTAGCTGGAAAAGATGACCGTCAGTGTCGACGTTTGGCAAACGAAATGCTTGCTCTAGTCGGATTGGATAAGCGTGTGGATTTTTATCCCTCTCAACTTTCCGGTGGAGAAATGCAGCGCACCGCAATTGCCAGAGCGCTTATTCATCGACCGACTTTGATACTGGCTGACGAGCCGACTGGAAATCTGGACAGCGAAAACGGCATTGCCGTTCTCGAGTTATTGCGGTCCGTAAATAGCGAATTCAAACCTACGATTGTAATGGCGACGCACAGCCAGGAAGCGGCAAACTATGCAGACCGAATCATTGAAGTGCGTGACGGCATCGTATTTGGTGATAAGCAAAAATGTTCTTTGAACTAAGCTTGTTTCGTCGATTCATTCTTCGCGATTTGGCTAAGAACAAGACCCGCACGTGTCTGACTTTAGCTGGCATCGCCCTAGGTGTCAGCGTGTTGATTGCCATCGGTCTTGCAAACCATACAGCGTTGACAAAGTTTAAAGAAACAGTGGACCTCGTATCTGGTAAAGCAAATCTCGAAGCTCGCAGTACGTCTGGTCCGTTCATGGATCAAAATACGCTAAGTGATTTAAGTTGGCTGGGCAGTGTGGGTGGCAAATACATGCCAATGATTGAACAAACAGTGGCTGTTGCCGACAAAAATGAAGAGCTTGTTCAAATTATCGGCATAGATATGTTGGGCGATCCTGAATTCAAATCTTACAGCGAAGAGAATTCTAGCTCTGGAAATTTTCTGGATTTGTTTTCTAGCCCCTCTGTGCTTGTCGGCGATCGTCTTGCTAAAACACTTAGTCTCTCAAAAGGTAGTACTCTCAAACTTTTGATCAACGACAAAAGTGAAAGTTTCACTGTTTCGGAGATCATGTCTGGAGAGGGACTCGGTGGAGTCTATAGCGGCAATCTCGTGGTCGGGGATTTGAACGTAGTTCAACGGGCACTTAATGCTGAGGGCAAGATAAGCCAGATCGAAGTGATCGTTCCTGAAAACCTACTCGATCAAGTTCAATTTCAGATGCGTCAGGAGCTACCTTCAGATGTCGCTGTAGACAGGCCGTCTCAGCGCGGCGAGCAAGTGGAAAAAATGACGCGGTCATTCAAGTACAACTTGATTGCGCTCACTTTCATCGCGTTGATGGTGGGCATGTTCTTGATTTACAACACGATGACCATTTCCGTTATTCGGAGACGCCCCGAAATTGGAACGATGAGGGCACTTGGAGTTAGCCGTTTCCAGATCATGTCTCTGTTCATGATCGAGTCGCTATGGTTTGGGATCGTTGGTACTACCATCGGATTGTTGATGGGCGTGGCTATGTCTCAAGGTGCTTTGAAGGCTATCGCAGGAACGTATCAGCACTTCTACTTCCAGACTCCGATGGAGTCAGTGGCGATGGCACCACAAGTTCTGATCGCCGCATTCTGCCTGGGGGTGTTCCTGACCATGGTGGCTTCTCTGCCACCTGTAATAGAAGCGACTGGAGTCGCTCCGGCCGAGGCAACTCGAAGAGCCTCCTATGAGTCAAAGATTGATCGACTCTCTCCTGCCTTGAGTCTTTTGGGTGCACTATTCTTCATCGGTGCCGTGGTCGCGAGTGGACAGCAACCCGTCTACAACTTCCCAGTTTTTGGATATGTCGCCGCTTTAGCTGCCATTCTCGGATCCGCGCTGGTCATGCCTTTAGCTCTGCGATTTTCTTTGCCTTTGCTGGGAGCGGTGTTGAGAAAGTTTTTGGGCTTCGAGGGGTTGTTCGCCGCACGCTCTCTTCACGGCACTCTGGGACGAACATCTGTGGCGGTGGCAAGTCTGATGATCGGAATTGCCATGATGGTCAGTCTCGGCATCATGATCGGCAGTTTCCGTGAAACCGTAATGGTATGGATCGACCAGACGTTGCAAGCTGATCTCTGGCTGCAGCCTTCCGCAAGGGCTGCTGGAAGTCGCTTCGGGAAATTCGATCAGTCGTTGGTTCCGATAATACAGGATGTTCCTAACGTCGTTGCCGTGGATGCTTTTGTCGATACACCTATTGAATACAAAGGTGAGCAAACCAATTTGGGGGCTGGAGACTTAGATGTAACCGAAAAGTACGGACATCTCAAATTCTCTTCCGGTGAGCCAACAAAAGTTGTCCTGGCGAGGATGGGACGGAATAGCGCGATTATTTCCGAAAGTTTCGCGATCCGAAAACATGTTGCTCAGGGTGACACGCTGACTTTGCAAACGCCTTCCGGCGACCATACTGTCAAAGTTGAGGGCGTTTATTACAACTATGCAAGTGATCTGGGCTATATCGTCATCCCCCGCCGAGTTTTTCAGGAGCTTTATCATGAGCAGGGCATTTCAAATTGTGCGATATATCTTGCGCCTGGTGCTGATCCATATGCGGTACGCACAGAAATTCAAAAACGTCTTGCAAAGGTTGGACTCTTTTCCATTCGCACTACGAGTGAACTGCGCAAAGAAGCAATCAAAATATTCGATCGCACTTTTGCCATTACTTATGCATTGCACACGATCGCGATTGCCGTCTCGATGCTCGCTGTTATGAATGCTTTGTTTGCACTGGCTCTAGAGTCAAGGAGAGAGTTTGGAATTCTTCGCTACATGGGCGCATCCACTAAACAGATTCAATCCGTTGTTTTGACCGAAGCTGGAATACTAGGATTACTTGGAAATGTTTCTGGACTCTTGCTTGGTTTTGTTTTATCGCTGCTGCTTATCTTCGTGATTAACAAGCAGTCGTTTGGTTGGACCGTGCAATTCGCCGTTCCCTACGACTTCTTGGCACAAGCATCTTTTTTGGTTTTGTTGACGTCTATATTGTCGGGAATAATTCCTGCTCGCTTTGCGGCGCAGACAGTTGCACCGCAGGTAGTACGAGAGGAATAAGGAGGTCGTTTGCTGTTTCGGATCGTGGTTTTACTAACATTACTTTTGAGCGCACCACTCGCGGTGTATGCGCGCGAATTCAAGCAAGCACTACCGGGATATGTTTTTTCGTTTCCCAAAGATCATGTTTCTCACGATCAATTCAAAACTGAGTGGTGGTACTACACTGGTCATTTGGAGAGCAAGGACAAAAAACACTATGGATATGAGCTTACTTTCTTTCGCACGGGTGTAGATAATCTGCCTGTGTCCAAATCATCTCCATGGGATGTGAAGGATATTTTTCTGGCTCACTTCGCGATCACTGATGAAAACAACAAGACCTTTCACTACTTCGAAAAGTTGAATCGAAGTGGATTGAATTCGGCTGGTGCCAAACTCGATCACTACTACGTGTTTAACGAGAATTGGTCAGTTGAGCAGTTAGGTGATCGTTTTGTTTTGAAAGCAGATACGCCTGACTTCGGACTGCATTTGATCCTCAACTCTGCCAAGCAACCTGTAGTGCACGGGCAAAATGGCGTCAGTCAAAAAGCTTCGTGCAAGGGCTGTGCATCGCATTATTATTCGATGACCCGTCTCAAAAGTGAAGGGTATGTCTATTTAAAGGGACAGGCTGTTCCTGTGACTGGCACATCCTGGATGGATCACGAATTCGGCAGCAATCAGCTTACCGCCGAGCAAGTTGGTTGGGATTGGTACAGCGTGCAACTCGATAACAACACTGAGCTTATGCTCTACATCATCAAAAAGGCCGACAATGCGATCGATGCTAATTCTAGTGGCACCATCATATTTCCAGACGGTTCTTCAAAACACATTTGCCAATCTGAATTCACAATAAAAACTGCTCGCAACTGGAAGAGTCCACACACCGGAGGACTGTATCCGATGGATTGGACAATCAGCGTTCCAAGTCAAAAACTGAACCTCACACTTGTGCCATCACTGGACGACCAAGAACTGAGCACCGCTAAATCCACGGGTGTTTCGTATTGGGAAGGCGCTACTTCAGTTAAAGGACAGCTAAACGGCAAAGAAGTGACTGGACAAGCTTACGTCGAGATGACTGGTTACGCAGAAAAATTCCATAAGAAGATTTAGCAACTGACTGGCGAAGTTTCCGTACTTGCGATACAGTCCGGTTAGAACCACTGGGGCTAATCGTGCATTTAAGCGTTTTGGATTTGATCTATCACAGAGCCGGCAGGGTACGAGTCAACCCCGCCATTTCTGTTTTCAGAGACGGCGAATGGACGCAGCTGCGTTTTGAAGATATACAAAGAAGCGCCCTGCACCTTTCGAACTTCCTGATCGAAAGTGGTATTAAATCTGGGGATCGAATTGCCATTCTCTCCGAGTCTAATCCAGAATTTGGCGTAGTGTTCTTCGCTGCCATACGAGCAGGAGCAATTTTGGTGCCTTTGCATCCGAAATTATCCGCTGATGATTTAAAGCTTCAAGTGCTGGATTCCGCCCCGAAAATTATGTTCGCGTCCAAAAGTTGCTTCGAATTGGCATCAAGCGTGGTCACCGGCATTGAAACGATTGGTACCGTGATTGTCACGGATGAACCGTCTTCCAGCGGGCGAGACAAGACTTTGCAGGGCGTGTCAACGCACATTCTCAAGGAAGGTCGCGAGCGCGACTTGGAAGAAACTGCTTTGACTTTCTACACCGCTGGGGTGACCGGAGTACCGAAGGGCGTTATGGTCACCTTCAATAATTTACTGTCACAAGCTGAGTGCCTCGATCGTTTGTTTGATGTCGGAAAGAAAGATCTGTTTTTGTCCGCCGTGCCTATGACTCAATTGACCGAGCTGACATTGGGATATCTGGGCGTTCTATTCGCCGGTGGTCAGGTGTGCTATCTGCCGGATTCCACTTTTAAAGCCAAAATTAAGGCTTTGCATAAACAGAAAATTACTTACATGATTACGACTGCTCCGTTTTTAAATTCGATGAAGAATTTGATTCAAAAAAGACTGGCAAAATCCAGTACGCAAAAGCGACTACAATTTAAGATGCGATTCGGTTTGGCAAAACTGTTACCCCGGCGAGCAAGACGAAGACTGTTTCCGCTGGTGCATGATCTGATTGGCGCTCAGTTTCGTAGTTTCATTTCGTCAGGGGCGCCACTTTCACGTGACCTAGAATATTTTCTCGACACAGTCGGTATTGATATTTGCCACGGGTATGGATTGGCGGAAACGAGTTCTCTCACCTCCATCAATAGCCAGGAGAACTTTCGGATGCATTCGGTCGGCAAACCCTTACCCGACATCGAGGTGCGCTTGGTCGGGTCGAAGGGCATTGGCGATGAGGGCGAAGTAGTGACGAGGGGCCCTCACGTCATGCGCGGATACTATAATCGTGACGACAAGACTAATATAGCTATCGATAGTTCCGGATGGCTATACACGGGTGATTTAGGTGTATTCGACGAGGACGGATTCCTCTTCATCAATGGACGCATCAAAGATTTGATTCATTTGATGGATGGAAGTAAATTCTATCCCCAGGAAGTTGAGCAGTTAATTTTGCAGTCAGACCTGATAAAGGAAGTTTGCCTCGTCGGGATTCGTGACAGCAGCAGTTTCCATCATCAGGAAGTGGTGGCAGTTGTGGTGCCAGAGAAGAAGAACCAGAAAATTTCTGGCATTAATAAGTCCGTTGCATTATTAATGCAAAACCTGCCAGCGTTGAAAAATCCGAGTCGGATTGTAATTTCGAACGATGCTTTACCTCGAACTCACTTTGGCGAAATTCAGCGCAAGCTGGTTCTTGATTGGCTGAAAAGTCATGAGGCTGCTAATCGGTAAATCACATCGAACTCGGACATAAAGCCTGAACTGGGCAACGCGGACAATCCGGTTTGCGCGCGAAACACATTCTTCTACCATGCCAAATCAATGTGATGGAGAGTTGCGACCAATCTTGGTCCGGAAAAAGTTTCTGCAAATCGATTTCAATCTTTTCGGGCTCAGTATTTTTTGTAAATCCCAATCGTGCAGAAAGCCTTTGCACGTGAGTGTCGACTGTCCATCCTGGTACCCCAAATACGACACCAAGAACTACATTGGCAGTTTTGCGACCAACTCCCGGCAGTGTCGTCAACTCTTCAAGAGTTTTAGGAACTTCGCCACCAAAATTTGCAACCAGAGCCTGAGCACATTTTTGGATGTTGTTGGCCTTCGCGTTGAAGAAACCAGTCGGCTTGATGATTTCTTTGATTTCATCAAGGTCTGCTTCTGCAAGCGATTTCGCGTCTGGGAATCTGTCAAAAAGTGTTGGAGTGACTTTGTTCACCGTAACGTCAGTGGTTTGTGCCGACATGATCACAGCAGTGAGCAACTGAAACGGGCTGGCGTAATCCAACTCGCATTCTGCTTCCGGATACTCCTGGCACAACAAATCCATTTCTTTCTGCGCAATACCGGCTTTAACTAGTTTGAAGGCTTGTGCGGTTGAGGCTTTTGCCGCCTTGGCAATTATCTGCTTGCCTGTCTCTTTGCCTGACGCTTTTTTTGCCTTTGCGACAACTTGTTTCGAGGCAGGTTTCGTTACCGGTGATTTAGCTTTTACTTTCGGTGCAGACTTCTTAATTTCGCCGGTCTTTTTCACTGTGTCCAATCCTCTCGATACTTTTGGATTTTACAGCAACTGATAACTTTTTTTACTGGAATCGAACTCAGCTAGTGAGGTTCCAGCGGACGTGCCACCATGATGCCGATGTTATTCTTAGACCAGCCTAGCGCTCCGCTAATTGGTCCAGGTTCGATTGTTACCTTCATGTTGCTCTTTTTTGAGGAGGCGTCCATGAAGTGTGGGATGCCTGAATTGTCGCGGAAGATCAATCCGGTGTGAACAATGTCTAGGCCCGTCTGATTGGTGCAGATTCCAACGATATCGCCAGTTTGCAGAAGTGGCTCGATCGCTGCAATTTTTTCCATCGGTACAAAATGCAGATGACGGCTGTTGATTGTTTCTTCCTGTTTTTTCAAGGCTGCTACGAATTCTGGATGTGTTTTGAGCGCCGGATAGAGCTGAGGGTGGGTGGACATGAAATTCACTTTTTGTTTGAATGGCGCTGAACCTGGAAGTTTTGGCAGCAGCTTAATAACATGCTTACGTTCATTATCGTGAAACCAATCGCTCGTGTAATGGAGTCGACTTGTGTAGTCGCGAGGCGTGCCATCACGGTAACGGGTGAAACTCACTTCTTTGACAAGTGCTTCTGGAGTCGCTTCGCCTTTTTTCAACATACGTGCAAAATCGAGGGTTGATTCGAAGAATGTGACGCAATCCAGAGACGTCAAGTCAACAGTACAAACTTCTTGATTCGGATTGCGATCTAGGACACCACCAACGTATGGCGTGCCCATCAACTGAGTGGCGATTTTACCCATTAACTCGCCGATTGGAAGCTCTTTCCACTTGCCTTCATTAGCTTTGGCGAGGATGCGTTTGAATACCTCGTTTTTAGGATCGTTCGCTGGACCTTTTGAGTCTTCAGCGAAAACTGGCGCCACTGCCATCAAGACACTGAGCAGGACTGCAGCTATCCAAAACTTGGCGCTGGAAGTTACTTTACCAGCGGTAAGAGAATGTTTTGCATACACAGTTAATTCCATCGACAAGAATTGCTCGCGCAGGGACAGTTATTATACTTCACCGGCAGCTGATACACTTGAGGCTACAGATTGTGATGTGACACGTATGGCACTGTTTCCAGGTTACTTGCTCAAGCGACACCCATTTTCAATGGAGGCTCACTTCGGATTTGTTTTCGTTTTGACGTTCGCTTTTCAAAAAGAGATCCTGGCTCCGTTGTTAGCACCAGGTTTGGTGCTCGATACTTTTGGCGATTTGGGATTTGTTGCCGTTGCGGCGGTGCAAACATGCAAGATGCGACCACGTGGTTTTCCAGACTGGATTTCACAAGATTATTTGTTGCTTGGGTATAGAATCTTTGTGCGTTATAAAACTCATGAGGGACGAAATCTTCGCGGTCTGCGCATTCTTCGATCTGAGACAGACAGCTCAACCATGGTTTTAACTGGAAACCTATTAACGCATTATGGATTTTGCAAGTCCGATATCAATTTTGATTTGACAAACGAAAGACTTAAGTTTAGTAGTGCATCCGACGATGGTGTGAGCAAACTGATATGCGATGCGGACCTTTCTGCTCCCGCAGATTACTTGCCAACGGAATCTCCATTTGCGAGTGTTCGCGAAGCGCTCAAATTTGCCGGACCGATGCCGTTCACCTTTGACTATGAAAAGGAAACCAATTCAATCATTCGAGTTGAAGGTGTGCGCGAGAACTGGCATCCGAGGACGGTTTCCGTAGACTTGCAAAAGATCTCATTCTTCGACCAGGCACAGTTTGCAGGTGCTACACCGATTCACTGTAGCTCTTTCTTCCTGCGTGAGATTCCCTACTATTGGAAGGAAGGAATTTGCGAAGTGCTGAGCGAATCGGAGATAGCGGCGACCGCACGATACTACTTGCAACCAAATTTGGATAACGTCAATGACTTGGAGTAAAACGATTGACAGTCGGTCTCGTTTTCGCGGTTTATCCCGTGTCATTTTGTTCAATTGGCCGCTTTATGCTGTTGCGATTGTGGTTGTTTTGGGATTGCTGGTTGTCGCTCTTCTCCCTTCTGTCGATGTTTTTATATCTCGATTTGCGCTGCTGATTTTGATAGCTGTGTTGTTACAGACTGTGGCGTCACTCGTCGCTTCGCACTGGGTGTATGATCTGTCTGCACTGCGGGACTGGTCGTGGTTGGCAAAGTCTGTTGGTGATCCGCGACGAATTGTTCTGGTTCATGCGGGTTACGACGAGACCGGCGGTGAACTGGCAAGAATCTTTTCAGGGAGTGAAATCCTTACGGTCGATTTTTACTCTGCCCTCGAACGACGTGAACCATCGATTGTTAGAGCGCAAAAACTCTTTCCGTCTGAAGTTGCTCCCATAACCAATTCATTGTCCAATTGGCCCGTACCGAGCGATTCAATCGATTTAGTGCTCGTGGCGTTTGCCGCTCATGAAGTACGTGACCATGACAAGCGAGTGGTGCTCTTTAAGGAGATTCGTCGAGTTCTAAATGGCACGGGCCAAGTAATCCTTGTGGAGCATCTGAGGGATCGTGCGAATTTTCTCGCGTATGGAGTTGGAGCGTTTCACTTTCTGTCGAGTGCCGACTGGATAAGGTGTACTGAAGCTGCAGAGTTGCTTATGCAAACGCAATTCAAGATTACGCCTTTTGTGAGGGTGTTTGAACTATGTCGTTGAGTTCCATCTTAAATCTTGGATTGGAAATCGCTGGTGTGTCAATGATCGCGCTGGCAATCGGACACGTCTATATCGCTCGACTGTTGAATTGGAAAGAAGACTTGAAAAAGCTCACACCCATCAACGAGCAAGTCTTCTATGCTCACACTCTTTTCATCGCCTGCGGTCTTCTGCTGCTTGGGTTGGTGATCACCTTTGTTCCATCAGTGTTAGTTGTTAATTCCATGCTTGCCATGATTGCCGATGGATGTTTTGCATTGTGTTGGTTCTGTCGGTTGATTTTTCAATTTGTATGTTTCACCGGAAAAATTCATGACAATAAAAAAGTAGATACAGCGCTGCGACTGCTGAGCACAATTCTCTGGTTGTACTACACGGTTCTGTTTACGGCCTTGTTTGCCTATCAATGCGGTGCATTAAATGACTGACACAGCGATAAATCCGAAGATGGTATTTGCGATTCGCGTCGTTCTCGCATCGATTTGGTTGTACAACGGACTGTGGCTGAAGGTGATTGCACTCGACCCTCATCATCTCGACATTCTCCGTTCCGTAGGGCACGGTACGGATCCGGTGCTCTTGTCGCGTTTGATTGGATCTTGTGAAACACTTCTCGGCTGCGGGATTTTCTCAGGATTGTTTTATCGCTTTGTTTCGTACTTTCAAATTGGAATTATTCTCCTGATGAATGTTATCGGTTCAGTGTTTGGCGGTGGCACGATTCCGCATCCATTCGGTTTGATTATCTCCAACCTGCCGACGATTTTATGTGCGCTGATTGTTGCTCAGTATGGACCTGGTGCCTGGGCCTTGAAGATTTCGAAAAGGTCGAAGCGGAGATGACGAAGCCGATATTCAGCCGAAGTAAGCAGCTGATGTTTGGTCAGGTGCGCGAGGATGCGGAAGTCGATTTACTGCTACTTAGTAAACTCGATTCTCCGCAACGAGCATTCGTCATTGCATCTGGGGGGTGCACCGCATTCTCGATGCTTACCTACTCAACTATAAAAGTTGACGCTGTGGATATTAGCGAGGCTCAAGTTGCTCTGGTGGAAACGAAGCTGGAGATGTTTAAGACCCTTGGTTTTGAAGTGACGCGTGATGCGTGCAAAGCTGAAGCAATAGCTGCCTACAAACAGGTGCGGAACTCGTTATCCGAGAATTCACGTGGCATTTTGGATGCTTGCTCGGCCGACCTTGAACGAGGATTGAACAATGCTGGCTGGGTTGATAAACGAATGCATCAAATAACAAATTTGTTCTACGCGTTTGTTCACAGTCGTGCCACCACTGATAAATTATTATCGATGAGCGACGTGTCTGAGCAAATCAGATTCTACAATCAGCAATGGTGCAACTGGCAATGGAAGCTTGGTTTGAACGTGGCATTCAGTCGACAGTTCATGACAGTTGCTCATGGCGCCGACGCTCAGCGACTCATCCCTCCAGACTTTTCTCAAGTAATGCAGCGCAGAATTGTTAGAGCATTGACTGAGGTTCCGGCGTGTTCAAATCCCTATCTCTGGCAAACATTTTTCGCAAAATATAATGAGCGTGAAGATGCTCTTCCTCCCTACTTGCAAGAGCAACGGTGGAATGCGATGTCCAATAGCCTCGGCAATCTATCTGTAACCTGCTCCGGTACGGTTGAGTGGTTAGAGAGTCAATCTGATCATTCAATTGATTATTTTGGACTGTCCAATATTCTTGAACTGCTTCCTTCAGATTATGCTACTGCAGTGCAGAAGCAAATTCTTCGATGTGCTCGGAATAATGATCTTGTCTGTGTGCGTGGCATATTTCCGCGTCATAGTTTGGTGTTTTCGACTGAAGCGCATCACAATCGTAAGTTGATCGTGGATGCGGAACTTACTGCCGCCGCAGAAAAAATGGATCGAAGCCTGTTCTGCAACTTTTATCAAATCTTTCGCTGCCAATTTGCATCTTGATTACAGCTGAAACCTTGCTAAACAGGCACGTCTTCGCTATGATGGCGCGTCCTGTTCTTCCGTCTTTGGTTTGGTGATTCAACGTGAAATCTCTAGCGATTGCAGCCTTCTTGTTTGCTTTCTTGACACTCGGTGCCGCCCATGCCGCTACGCGCGATACGAATATCGAGTGGGAAGGTTTGTTTCACGACCAGGGACCTGTTTTTGCCAGTGCCAATGAGCCTGATGCCGGCACTCCCATGGCACTTAGATTTCGTGCTTTCAACGGAGATTTAACTGCCGCAACTGTCAAATACTTCGATACTGCGGATCGAACTTTTTATAATTTGCCGATGAAGAAAGAAGATTCAAAGACTAATTCTGCTTTCGAGTATTGGCAGGCAACTATTCCTGCAAGTTCGTCAAAAAAATACTATCGGTTTTGTTTGCAGGATGGTAGTGCCACCACCTGGTACAACGCCCGCGGTCCGGCTCAAGCAGAGCCTTCAGAAGGTGATTTCTTTATAGTGCCAGGATTCAAGACGCCTGCCTGGCTGAAGAACGGAATCATCTACCAGATTTATCCAGACCGGTTTTATAACGGTGATACAACTAACGACGTAAGTACAGGTAAGTATAAGCATGGTGGCATTGCCACTTCGCAACGTCATTGGGGCGAAAGTCCGCTACCCAAGGAAGGTGAAGATCGATCCTTCACCTTTTACGGTGGCGATTTGCAGGGAATCATAGCCAAACTAGACTACATCAGAAGTTCAGTTGGGGCCAACATTGTCTACTTAAATCCGATTTTTAAAGCTCCCAGCAATCACAAATACGATACGTCTGATTACGACATAGTTGATCCTGCATTCGGCACAAACGAGACCTTGGTCAAACTCTCTGGTTCGCTGCACGATGTTCTGAACGGACAGCGGGGTTACTTGATCCTCGACGGTGTTTTCAATCACACTGGCGACGCTCACAAATGGTTTGCAAAGTACGATGCTGTGCCAGGTGTACTCGGTGCGTACAGATCGCAGAAAAGCCCTTTCTACTCTTTCTACAACTTTAAGAAGTGGCCGAAAGACTATGCTCACTTCATGATTTACGATAGTTTGCCCAAATTGAATTTTGGCTCGCAAGCATTGAAGAATGCGATTTTTCAATCACCGAACTCGGTGGCGCTCAGATACCTGAAGCAACCGTACAATATTGATGGATGGCGACTGGATGCTCCGAAGTATGCAGACGCTAATGGTCTTGATGGTAGTGATAATTTCAATCATGTGATTTGGCATCAGTTCAGAACTGCGGTAAAGAGTATCAATCCGCAAGCAGCCATAATCGGTGAGAATTGGGAGAATGCTAGTGCCTGGACAGCTGGCGGAGATCAGTGGGATTCAGTCACCAACTTCAACGCTTTCACAGGACCTGTGTCGCAATGGATAACTGGTACAAAATTCGACGATAGCAAGGGGGCGCTCTCGACTTCTGAGTTTGAGCGAATGTTGCGTTTGACGCGAGCTGACTATCCAACAAATGTTCAGCAAGTACTGAGTAATCATTTGTCGAATCACGACATAAGTAGGTTCGCCCAGCGTGCGGATGGTGACTTGTGGAAGACCTACCTCGCACTGATCTTTCAGATGACGTACATCGGCACTCCAACCATCTATTACGGTGACGAATACGGCATGATGGGTGGAGGTGATCCTGACTGCCGTCGCACTTTCGATTGGAGTAAAGTTTCAAATTCGAAATCGCCGAATGCCAGTCCTGACAATAAAGCTATTGCTTTAACGCATCACCTGATCTCGATTCGTAACAAGTATCCTGCCTTGAGAACAGGTTCCGTCATCGCCCTTACAAAAGATGATGCCAACAACGTTTTCGAATTTGGTCGATTCGACAGACAGAATCAAATTGCGGTAGTTCTGAATAATTCGAGCAGCGACAAAACCGTCGACGTGCCTTTCCGAATGTTAGATGTCGCCGATAACGGCGGGGTCAAGGACGAAATCAGCGGACACACATATCAAGTGCATTCTGGATCGGTAACAGTGACCGTACCGGGACACTATGGTGCTATTCTGGTTCACTAGCGGTAATTAGTCGTCATACCTCATCGCAACGGTGCCCGAAATGAAATACTCCTTCAATATTCAAGCTAATGACGGCAAACGCGACTATTCGGAAAAGCTCGTAATCGGTGCTTTCAGCAATGAAGGCGGCGATACCATTACCCTGAAGCTCCTAGCCTATTTGATGTTCATCCAGAAAAGCCCGCGACTAGATGAGGATATCGATTGGAGCTTTGTGCCGGATTTGGTTGCTAGAAATGACGCGGGCGAGCTCACCTTAGTTGTTGATTGTGGAAGCGTATCCGCGAAAAAAGCAGACACAATTGCCAGCAAAGTTCGTGATCGAATTGACTACTACGTCTTTCGAAAAACGGTGCGCGAGATGGACGAATTCCATAAACAAGTCCAGGACAAAGTTAAACATGTTCAAAACATCAAATGCATAAGTTTTGACGATAAATTCGTTGACGGCATTGGTGCCAGTCTAGATCGCACCAACATTTTGGAAGCCTACATTAGCGAAGACATGATCACTGTCACAATGACCAATTCATTCGGCAAGCACGAAGGCTACTCAACTCTCCACAGAATAAACGACTCAACAGAAGACTAAGACAGCAGAGTCACACCGCACTTTGTAGATTTTGCAATCCAGGTGTTCAAGACTAGGTTCGAATATTCGCTCCATCCGTTTGTACCATGGCTCTGTTCCTCCGCCAGGCGAGTTTGAATCGATTTTGCGTCGGCATCACCTGCGGTCAATACATACAGAGTTGGACCGCTGCCGGTGAGATGAGTGCAAAATCCGCCCAGCTGTTTTAATCGGTTGGCGATAAAGTTGAGTTCTGGCTTTCGACGAAAGACAATAAATTCAAACGCGTTTCCGCATGTTTTGCCAATTGTTTGTGGGGTTCCTGCTTGCAGTGCCTCTGCACATTCGTTTGCCGAAATGCGATCTTCATGTTCGTCAATGCTTTGGTCGTAGGCGCCGTACACTTCTGCCGTTTGCATTCCGAATAGTTTTGGACCGACAATCAGAAACGATAGCTCGTTTTTAGAATCAACTTTCGAGAGCGTGTCACCTCTGTGTGTGCCGATCTGAGTGCCACCATCGATGAAAAATGGAACGTCGGCTCCGAGCTGTCTCGCCATCTTCTTCAGCTCAGAATCGGAGAACTTATTGTCGAACCATTTGTTTAGAGCGAGCAGTGTGGCAGCTGCATTGCCACTGCCACCACCCATGCCACCAGCGACAGGCACAGCTTTTTTTAAGTGGATCGAAACTTTGTAGTTTTGATTATCCGAGTGATTTTTACTAAATAGGCTTGCGGCTTTGGCGATCAAATTATTTTGATCGGTAGGAACATCCGCTTTGGCTCCTGCAAACTCAATCGAAACGATTTCAACGGAGAATTCGTTTGCTGGCTCGAACGTGAATATTAGTTCGTCCTCGATATCCACCGTTTGCATGAGCGTTTCAACCTCGTGGTATCCGCCGGGCAGATCCCCGAGAATATCAAAAGTTAGATTTAGTTTGCCAGGCGAACGTGCTCGGAGCGTATTACTGTTAACTGGTGGCATCACTTCTATCTTTGTGCAAGCGTAATCTTTGCTCGACGATATCGTTGGTCAAGCGTCGTCTTTGGTCAAGCCGTCGAGCAAATCAGTTAGTCGCGCAAACTGTTGAAGCGACAGTCGCTCGGCTCGAGTTTGTGGGTCCAAATTCATTTCACTGAATGCTTTGTCCAACGCCGCTAAAGGTAGCTTCAGGAATGAAAGATTGTTGCGCAGCATTTTTCGTTTCTGTCCGAAACCAGCCTTGATCACTTGGCGCAGCAATTTGTGATTGCCGCAATCGATTGGTGGCTGCTTCAGCGGAGTGAAGCGAACCACAGCAGATGTCACTTTCGGCGCCGGATAGAAATTATCTGGAGGCAAAACATGGAGAATTTCAGCTTCAGAAAAGTAGTTTGTCAAAAGCGTGATTTTGCTGTAATCGCTGGTTCCAGGTTTGGCAACAAAACGTTCCGCAACTTCCTTCTGAACTGTTAGCACCACTTTGTCGACGTTCTGAAACCACGGCGACGGTGCGCCGATTTCTCCGAAGATATAACAGAGTATTGGTGTTGTGATTTGGTATGGAACATTGCCAGCAATTTTCAGGTGACTTGGCTGGGTAGCCAAATCGAATTGCAAAAAATCTTGTTGATGGATGGTGACGTTTGGTAGGGCCAGATCCTTCAAGTTGATGCAGCATTCCCAATCCAATTCGACGACGTGTAGGTCGGCTCCCTTAGCCGTAAGAAAGCGTGTGAGGAATCCAATGCCTGGCCCGATTTCCAAGACGCTATCACCGGATTCAATATCAAGCGCGTCTGTGATATTTTGCAGCGCGACGGGATCGATCAAGAAATTCTGCCCCAGACGTTTCTTCGTGTGGAACCTTGAGGCTAGTCTCATTAAGTCTATGCGAGTCGGAAGTTCAGCCAGAGAAGTAATCAGCTAGCCTCCGCATTTGACTTCGATGGCGGCAGATCAATCTTGTTACCATTGTTATCCGTTCTCTTCTCATCTTGTGGGTGCCGAATCAATCTGAGCTTAATAATGCGGTGACGATCAGATTCTTCGATGCGCAGCGTGTAGTCATCAGTTATAACTTCATCACCGGGCGATGGTTCTCTGCCTAGTGATCCGAAGACGTGTCCACCAAGCGTGTTGAACTCTTCGTCGTCGATGCCGAGATTGAGTTTATCGTTGGCTTCATATAATGGCAGTTTGGCATCTAGAATCATGGTTCCGTCTGCTTCTTCAATGATGAACTCTTCCACGATTTCGTGTTCGTCGGCGATGTCGCCAACAAGCTCTTCGAGCAAGTCTTCGAAGGTTGCCATTCCGCGAGTGCCACCATATTCGTCGACCACAATCGCCATGTGAGTTTTGGTTTTCTTGAATTCTGTTAGCAAGTCGCCTAAGTTTTTGTTTTCAGGGACAATCAAAACTTTTCGCGCTAACTCGCGGACCTGTGATGCATCCTTCTTCTCGACCATGGCTCTTAAGCCATCGCGAATGTGTACGGCACCAAAGATGCTGTCCAAATCAGTTTCAAAAATTGGAATTCGAGAGTGTCCTTTTTCCAATGCTAGATCAACGAATTGACGCACGGTTGAACTGGCAGACACGCATGTCATGTCAGTGCGTGGTGTCATGATCTCGCTTGCAACAGTATCCGAGAAGTCAAATACGCTGTGAAGCATCTCTTCTTCTTCTGGCTCCAGCACACCTTCTTCGTGGCTTGCCGAAACCAACATCTTCAGTTCTTCTTCTGAGTGCACAAAGTGTCGACGCGGCGGTTCGACAACATTCATGCGGCGTAAAATGAATTCGGTCGTTCCGTTCAATACAATGATGAACGGTGAAGCGATCCAGCACCACCATTCCATTGGATAGATCAGCAAGAACAATACTGATTCAGCGCGTTGGAATGTCCACGTCTTTGGAATCAACTCACCGAAAACCGTTTGGCAAAAAGCAGTAATTACAAACGAAAAGCCGAAGCAGAACAATCGCGCAAAATGCAGTACTTCTGGCGACCATGCAGCAAGCGCACCCCAATGCTCAAAGAAGGCGGCTAGTTTGTCAGCGAAACTTGCTTCACCGGCAGCACCCAAAGCCAGAGTGGCTAATGTGATGCCCAGCTGGCAGGCTGAGATGAATCGATCTGGATCTTCCAGATGAACCTGTACCAGTTTGGCTGGTTTGTTACCTTCGTCTACGAGTTGGTCGATGCGAGTGCGGCGAACGCGAGCAAGACCCATTTCCGCAGCTACGAAAAATGCGTTGATCGTGATCAGTATGACGATTAAGCTAAATTCTAAAATGGCAAATCAGCCTCGCATTACTGCGATGGCAAGCTCCTTTCAATAATCACAGTAGAAACAAATAACCGACGCGGCGTGTGACCGGTCGGTTTGCTTGCAGACGTTTGACGTGATTCCAAAACCGATACACACCTCGGGGGAGGTTCATCGGGATTCGAATTGGTGCTGCTACTTTGAGGATCGTCCATATACTTAAAACGCTGGCTACGGCAGCCAGAAACACGAATAAACCTGATCCTACCATAACCTTAGACTTGCGTAATCAAGAGGAGTGCCGTTTAGCCTGTATTAGTGCGGGTCTTGAGAACAGAAGTTGGTTCAAAATGGTTCTAAGCCGATATCGGTTTAAGTTTTACAGTCCACTCTCCGCAACGCCATAAACCTCCGCCATTACTTGGTTTTCGCATTGCTTATCAAGAAATCATGAGATTGCCAAGTAGGCGTCGATGCCAACCGTGCGATAATCTGCCCGTCGTGCTCAAAGGTCCTCAGTATGTCTAATGTTTCATTTATTCGAACTGCAGTTTCGGCAGCAATATTGAGCCTGTTTGCGGTTCCGGCATTTTGCTCTGGCCCAAATGCTGCAACATCCGTTCCGCTGGGCGTTTCGTCCACATGGACTGGGGATACGACCAATCATGCAGTTTCGAACAACTCTGGCCGTCAGCTGGCAATTGCGTTTCCAGTTATTCCTCATACTTTGAATGTGAAAGTGCCGACTGTAAACAGCACTGTCAGCAAAACTCCAAAGAAAAACCAAGTTATTAAAATCACCGTTCCTGCGTCGGTCGATGAGACCGCCGACGTTTGCAGGGTTGGATTGAATAGAGTCAGCTTAGTCGGGCAGCAGAAGGCAAAAGAACTTTGTACTTGGGCGCTGGCGTTCCACAAGCAGATGACCCAATCGCCGATGATGACGCCGATTGGCGGACCGTATCCGACACCTGCTTATGCGCAAACGAAATTGTTTTACACCAATGAAGGTCGGCTAAAGACCGTCGTGAAGCGCTAGGGCAAAGCGATCGGTTGTTCTGCAGATTTCCAGGCTTGCGCTAATAAAATAGCGGCGATGCAGCTTGCGACGAAGCCACAGATGGGAATCAGCGCGATTCCTATAATGCTTACAGTGGGAATAATAAAGCCGAGCCATTGAATTCCTATCATCAATAGCCAGGCTTGCAGAAATATATGGGCCGATGAGGCCAGCTTCTTTCCGACCGTGACTAGATCAAACGCTGCAGCCATGCGCTCCTGCTTGGCGAAGTTGGCCATGATAATTGTCGAGACGAGAGAGACCATGATCCACGAAAAGGTAACCAGTGCTACAGAACCTGCGGCCCAGACTGTGTACTGGTTGCCAGTGATGAAATTCTGACCGCCGGCAGTGGCGCATAGCAACGTGGTTGTAGCGATTGAAATCGGCACGAGCGTTTGACCAAAAGCTACTGCAAGCCAGGTGATGCCTGAGATTAGAAGATCCAACCAATCGTTCCATGGTGGCAAAGGCGCTTGCATGTCAGCGATTTTGGCTCGCACCAAGCGCAGGTAGTAGCCTGTAAGTAAGCCCCAGAAGCAGAAAGCAACTGGGATAAACATTGGACCAAGGCAAAACAAGAGAACCGCGCCACCACTAAAGATGCCGCCAATACCAGCTTTGACGCGCCATTCTGGGTCGCTAAAAAATAGCTTGATTGCTTTATTCGGGTCTAGTCCTACGTTTGACTGTGACAAGCTTATTTGTGCTCCTTGGTCTTGCTGGTCGTTGTCTGCTTGTCAGGCTTATTTCCATTGTTTTCGGTGGAATGGAAAAACGTCTTCAATTCGTCAACGTCTTCCAGTTTTCGCTTCGCCGTATGGTCGGTCATGTTGAATGATATTGGCGTAATTGAAACGTAGCCGTTTGCGACCGCCCAGACATCGGAACCTTCCTTCTCATCAACTTCGACTGCTTCTCCGGCTAACCAGTAATAGACTCGTCCACGTGGGTCCGTGCGTTTTTCGAAATAATCGTCGTAAAGTCTCACCCCCAGTTCGGTGATGCGGACGCCCTTGACCTGGTCGATTGGCACACACGGCACGTTCACATTCAACAAGCTGCGCTGCGCGAGATGCGCTTTAGGAAAGACTTTTACTAACTTCGCGATGAACTCAGCAGCCGTCTCGTAGTATCTAGTTTCTGCGTACATGAGGCTGACTGCGATGCTTGGAATGTCCATGAAAGCGCCTTCCATGGCTGCTGCGACCGTTCCTGAATACAAAACTTCGCTGCCGAGATTTGGTCCGCTATTGATTCCCGAGATGATAATGTCCGGCATCGGGCTGCCAACTAACTGTGTTACGGCCAGCTTCACACAGTCACTCGGTGTACCGCTTGTCGACCAGGCTTGTTTGATGTTTCCTGGCAACTCGACTTCTTCGGTGCGCAAGGGCTTGTGCAGCGTCAACGAATGACCTGTGGCGCTGCGTTCGCGATCTGGTGCTACAACAAAAACTTCGTGCTCTTTCTCTTCTGCGAGGCGTTGAGCCAAAACCCTTATGCCTTTTGCGTTTATGCCGTCATCATTAGAAATCAGAATTTTCAAGGGTACCCGCTCCGAATTTGCTTCTTTGGAGCATTGTATAGGCTTTTATCTTGCTATCCTAAAAGCAAAGAAGTAGTATTCGATTTATCCTAGGATAGTTGATGCAGAAGCTGCTCGACTTAGTATTGTTGCGTCGCTGCGTGATCTATCACGGTGAGCAATTTTTAATTGGAGAGCCAGATGTTTGACTTTGTATTTGAGCGCGCAAGCGAGTCCCTTCTTGGGGTTGTTTATTTGTCTCTCGACGAGTGTATGAGACTGAACAATAAATGGGTGAGTTCAGAACATTTGATTCTCGGATTGATCGCCTCGCAAAATACTGAAGACGAAAATCTTGCTGGTCGCGCACTTGCTTCGATGAGTGTTGATTCGAAAAGCGCAGCCACAGAAATTGAAAATCACTTACGCCTTAACCCTGATTTCGAGCCTGTTTTCAACGACCGACCACAAAGTGTGGATGCTGTCGCCAAATTGACAGGAAGAATTGGTGCATTCGACCAACCCGCATTCAGCGCAGCATTAGTTGAAGCAATGCGTCGAGCCGAAGAGTATTCTGTTTTTTACGGCTCAGAAGAAATCGAGCCAGAGCATTTGTTGCTCGGTATTTTGGACCGCAAAGAAGCAGGTGCCATCACTGTCTTTGAAGAGCTCAGTGTCAATCTTGAGTTTCTCAGAAAGCAAGTTATTCAACTGATTGCACAAGAATCTTTTGCACGAGGAAATATCGGAGGGCTTCGCAGTTCATTAATTAATGGATTAGCTGAGTTCGTTGAGCGTCACTATCGCTCAGTCAATACGTTGAATGATTTGGCTCAGAGAAGTGGACACACTCGCTTGCATCTTCCGTCTCGTAGCGAAATCGTCCATATGGTCGTGATTACTTACCTGAGCGAATTCTTGTCGACACAAGTTTGCTTCCAGCGCTACTTGCTCGAAGAAAGTATTCGCAACCTGTCACAACGTGTTGGCACACTCGATCAAGAAGTAACTGCCACCATCGTAACGAGTGCGGCTCAGAATCTGCGCGCCGAAGTTCGCAGCACCATCGAACATATGTGGTGCAACGAGTATCGCATTCTTTCGACAATGCTCGATGAAGCTGAACACGATTTGATTGGCAGTGTGATTGAAGATCTGTGGTGGGCTCAGAGTGAAGAAATCGCGTTGCATGAGTCATTCTCCGACGCTTTAGACGATCATCGTCGCAAGCATTTGTTGAATCTGCAAAAACGTAGAGTTGAAATCGCCTCGCGTTTAAATAAGTTGAGCACCAGACTTAAGGACACGATTAAACAGTGCTTCTTGAAGCACCCAATTTCAGCCTAAGCAACTTGCTGCTTAGATTCGCAGAACGTAAGGGCATTTGACGCAGAAAGCTTTAGGGAACTGCGTTGGAAATCCGTCCATATCGAATCCATCGATGACGTTGGTTCGTAAATCTGAGCCGCAATCTGGGCACTTCAGACCTGCCATGCCATCCAAGATATCTTGCGCTAATCTTTCTGCTGTCTCTGCGTTCAGTAAGTGAGATTCAGGCAGTGGCGCAATTGCGCTGTGCCGTTGCTCCACTTCTTTCAGCACTGATGGTTCCACACTCAGTGCCTTCGCTAATCTTTGTCTATCTGTTGAGGAAAGCCATGTTTCCAGTCCAGATTCCAGATCCTCTACTCGTTTGAGCGAAAAGTTTGCCAGCGTCGCAAGATCCAAGACAGTCATGTTCCGAAGCTCACGAACCTGAACGATTCGTCGCGCCAGGGTCGGAGCGAGCGGGTGGTTGGTTGGAATCGGCTTGAATTGTTTCATGTAAGTCTTCGGTTTACTCTATTTCTATGGTGCTCACTCAATTTTAGTTGAGAACCATCCTAGCAGGGTAGATTCAATCAAGTTGTAGCAATTGTGCGAAAATAGGCGATATGGAAGAGCCAGCCGAAAAGGAATTGCAGGCCATACCTGATAGTCAAGCGTTAGAGCGTCGGGCTAGCGGTCGTGGCAATGCGCGAAAACACTCAAATGCGGTCAGTGAGCCCTCGGTGATCGCTGCAGATGGTGTCAGAAGCATGGTCACTAAATTGTCGCAGCGCTACTGCAAAGATGGTAGACCGTTCGCCATTGCTTCGTTAGATATCCTGGAGTATGAGCAAGTTAGCAATGTTCTTGGCGCCGGTGCCGCCGAACAGTTGGATCGGCTCGGCAAGGTCGTCTGCACAAACTCATTGCGCGGCAGCGATCGTGTGTGCTTCTTCGAACCGGGACACATCCTTATCCTCTTGCCTGATACCAACGAAGTATCTGCCAATCTCGTCATGGAAAGAATTACGCAATCGATCGCGTCAGCGAAACTGCAGCATAAAAACAAACCACTTCGTGCAAGTGGTGCCTTTCAGGTTGCTGCCAGTGATATCGCCGAGAGTGGCGTTGAAATTCTTGCCCCTGACACTGAAGCTCTGATGGAGTCAGTGGGCTACAAGTTCGACGCTAAGGAACATCTCTACAACACGCAATTATCTTCGATGAGACTTTTCACTAAAAAGCAGAGACCATTCTCGGGAAGTTTTTCCGTATGGTCTGATCGATACGTAAATATTCAAACCACAAAATTGGAAAAATCCGTCGACAGTAGTCCATTGCCGCAGGGCGTGATTTTTATCCGCGCCACAGCAGAAGACCAGTGGCAAGCCAATCGAACCGTTAATTTGAAGATGTTCGAGCTCGCCGATCGGGCTGGAAAGTTCGAACCCGAGGCTTTAGGATTGGTGGCACGCCGAGCGCGCGTCTTGCAGCAAATCGATCACCCCGGCGTTTCTCGGTTAGTAGATTTTCACACTTATGAAGATCGTTGCTTGTATTTGATTGAGAATCAAGTGATTGGCAAGCCACTGATCAACGTTCGCGCCAATTTGGAAACTGTTTTGAGCTGGGGCGTTCAGTTGTGCAACACCTTGATTTATCTTCAGGGGCTGATGCCACCACTTATTCCTCCACCACTGAAAATAGAAAACTTTGTCGTTTCCGATAATCAAATTGTCTTGCTTGATTACGAGATGCCATATCTTCTCAGTCCTTTGATGGTCCAGAGTGACGCTGCCGGAGAAACTAATCCCTCGCCACTTAGCGCGCCGTACAATCGATTTGGCATGGAAAATCTCCTGATGTTCCTCTACGACATGATTGCCAAATCTGAACAAAATCGCAACCTCAGCGAACTGTTCGATGTCAAAGATGCGGATAAGCTCAGTGAAAAGTTGAATAGCTTGTTTAAGATTCGAGCCGAATTGAAGAAAGCTGTCGATAAGATCTCTGCCGGTGCGACAGCCTGATGCTCGATTTTAATAAAGTCGTTCAACAAATAGATTCAATTAGTCGCGAAAGTTTCATCGATACAGACGCGCTTCAGGAAACTATGGAAAATGCGCAAGCTGCTTTAGACCGTGCGATCCGCAGTCCTGATCAATTCGCAACGCGCCTGGATGAAAACTCAAACTGGGTGCTCTGGCCAGTTGCTACGCCACTCGAGCCGATTGGCGCAAAGCACACCATACCTGTCGCGGACGATTCGTATACAGTCGTCGCCGTCGATGGTTCTCAGATTATGCCGAGTCACCACGAAGTGCATACATGCTATTTACTCAACGTCGGCATGGCGCTAATCACCTATGGTGCAAAGCTACCACCACGTTTAGAGACTGTACCAAAGCTTTATTCTCGTCCGGAAGATTTATATCCTCTGGTCGATAGAAGGCGTTTGCACATTGATGAATTGTACGTGTCGCTTGAACGCACCATTATGGAGCTTGAGATTTTAGCTGCAGCGTCTATAGAAGCAAAGGAACGTGGATTGCCTGTAATTGCTCTTTACGACGGCTCGTTGCTTCCCTGGAGCGTCGAAAAGTTGCCTGATGGTTACCAGCATTCTTATATAAAGCGGATGTCCGACGCGCTCTCTAGTCTGGAGAAAGAGTCCATTCCGATAATCGGTTATTTGAGTCACAGCCGTGGTGCCGATATCGTCAATTGTTTGCGGATACTGGTTTGTCCCTACGAGACCAGTCACTGCCGAGAACATTGTGGTGACTTGAACGAAGAAGATTTTCCCTGTTCAAAAGTTTGGCCGCTTTCGGATCGTCTGTTGTTCAAACCGCACCTTAACTTAAACGAGCGCAGTGCCGCATTTTTATCTGGTGCAAGTGTTTCGAAATTACTTCCTCGCGAACATCGAGTTTGCTTTACTTATTTGGATGTCGGCGAGGAAATCGCCCGTCTTGAATTTCCGCGTTGGCTGCTCAATCAAGAAGGACAACTACCTGCCGCTCTGGGCATGGTTCTTTCTCAGTGTCAGAAAGGCATGGGCTACCCAGTCTCACTAGCCGAGTCACATCATCTAGCCGTGATTAAAGGACATGACCGCGACCAATTTTTTGAATTGATCACCAGGCGCTTGTTGACGTTGGGAGTAAATCAAATCAAGACAAGTCCGAAGCAATCCAAAAAGCGCTGGGGGTTCGTCTAACCATTCACGAGTTGCCGAGATGCGAATCCGCTTATTCTTTAGCCGTTAATTGAATTATGCGACTTGATACCACAGAGTCATCCCCGCCATTATTGACAGATGCCCAGTAAGTTATGTAATAAATCCCCGGCTGCCACTCTTTATCGGTCTTGATTTGCAATGTATAGGTTTCCTGATCGTCGACTTTTTTGACACTAATTGGATCATTCGTCTGATCGGCAGCCGTAAAGTACGAAGCAGTAACTTTATCCGGCATGCTGTAGGAGTGTGTCTGATTCAATTCGGCGATCGTCATTGGCTTGGGCATTGCTTCCCATCGAATATCAATACACTTCAAACTGACACCCTTCGCCAGTGTTCCCTTCAAAGTGAGCGCATCACCTAGCGTAACCTTGGCTGGTATGTCCTCGCTCTCTCCGTAGTGATTGACGAACTCCTGAGCACAGGCTGTGCGTATTCCCATTCCAAACTGCGATGCGAAACTCAAACCGATTCCTACTGACGTGTGAAGCGGATCGATAATATTGACTCGATGCCCATCGTTTGGCGGTTTCTCGTTGAAGAAGCTCGACTCGATTTGATCCAATTCATAGCGATGAAAAGCTTGCGAAGGGTGCAGTGGCAGTTTGTTCGGAGTCGCCGAATTGTTTTCTGCCGCAGTTCCTTCAAGGCTGACAAACGCGTTTTCCATAACTGCGTCTTTGCCACCAGATTCGTTGTAGCGCTGATCGGGCTTGCGACCGTCCATTGTCCAATGACTCAGGTAGCCATTTGTTGCCATCTCATCGCTGTGCATTTGCCCGGCTTTTGTTGCCACATCGTCGAGAACGACGGGTTTTGCACCAAGAGTGGCGCGATCTCGATTGATCAATTTCAGCATGTATTGCCGTGCTTCATCTTGATTCATGATTTGCTTCTGATCGGCTGACATCGCCTGTTCATCAGGCAAATGTTCAAGTGCAGTCCAACCCGGAGTGGTGGCACCGGTAAATGTCAGAAAATACAGAAATCCAGCCAGGCAAATATTCGATGTTCGAGTAAACGAAAGTCGAATATTTTGATACATCACTACTTAACCGCAACAGGTTTGGTGCACTCTTTCACATAGTCTTCGGCGGAAAGGAGCGTGGCGTAGGCGAATCCCAACGCTGACATAAAAGCTGCGTGTACTTGTGGTGCTGGTATCGTCTCGTTGTTCAACTGCAAATCTCGTGATGCGCAAGCGTCTTGCACAACGCTGACTTTGTATCCGAAGTCGTTGGATGCGCGAGTGACGGCGTCAATGCACATGTGACTCATTGCACCGCAAATCACAACTTCTTCAATGCCGTGTCTATCCAAAATGTCTTTCAAATCTGTCTCTCGATAGGAATTGATGTGGTGTTTCAAAACCACCGCTTCGTTGTCTAGATTTTGGACTTTTGCATTGATCTTGGCGCCTTCACTTCCAGGGCAGAAGAACGGTGCATCGGCAGTCGGAAATTCGTGACGTATATGTACGACGAGATCGCCTTTTGAGCGCGCTGACTGCAATACTTTAGCGGCATTGTCGGCCGCGGCTTCCATGCCATGCAGCGTCCACTTGCCACCAGGAAAATAGTCGTTTTGAATGTCGACCAAGATAACCGCTCGCTTGCTCATTTGCTTCCCTCTGTTTACGCTGTAAGTTTAGCGCGTATGACCCTTCGGCAACATTTAAACGCATGAAATTGATCGAG